>SHOH01000270.1 GCA_004294845.1 Anaerolineaceae bacterium | reverse complement strand
GTATAATATGGCTATATCTTCCCATACCATTTTCATCTAGCACTTTAACTGAATATAAGTCTATCTCCGGTGCAATTCCAACAATACCCTGACCGTTTAGTTTTGCTGCCAAGATACCTGCCATAGCAGTTCCATGCCCATTGTCATCATCATAACTACTTACACCTTCTACAAATGATACTCCTCCTACCACGTTAAGTTCACTATGATTAATATCGATTCCAGTATCAAATATAGCTACCTTTATACCGTTTCCTTTTATATTCTCATCATGTAATACATTCGATTTTGTTCTTAGAATATTCCAAGGAATCTTATCGCCATAAGGTGAATATAAAGAATCATAGCCTGTTTCCAATCCTTTTACCGGCTCATTATCGGCTTCATTGGCTAATATCCCATATCTTTGATAATAGATATTACTGTAAATACAATTATCACAGCAAAGATTATTAACACATTCAATACTACATGTGTCACAGCAAGGTATGTAGTCCTTCCAAAAATCATCCTCAATGTTAAGCATACTATCACATGTACAGTCTAATCCGTTATCCCCAGATATACATGATTCCGAATACATACATTCTGTATCTTGACAACAGCATGTACTTGGCGTTTCTTCACCTTCCGGTTTAATAGACATATCTGCTATAGGTATATCTCCCAGCATATTTATAATACAATCATTACAAATATAATGGGTTATATCTATACATTCTTCCTTCTCATTACATGCCGGTCGTAAGCATACAAGGCATAATCCTTCTGTCCAATTTGAAACCTGTCTGTCATGTTCAATGTGAATATGATCAGTATCTGTATGTACAATGTCTGTTTGCTCAATATCGGTGTATTGTGCATCTTCATCATTATATTCTCTAAAGGTATGAATATCACAGCTGTTCTCATTACATATTAAATTAGTCTGATGATTAAAACATAACAATTGAATAATTGAATCTTCCTCCACCAATTCAATATCACTATCCTGTAACAAGTCTGCCATCTCACTGTCTTCTACCTCAATGGAGTAGATGTTTTTCTTATTGACCTTCTGGTATTTTTTTAATTTCCGTTTGTTTTTCTTCTCATTAAGCTTTTCTTCTCTTCGCAAATCATTGTTTCGATATTTAACCAATACCTTCTTTGTTTGATGCTTGTACTCATTATTACATTTACCATTGTTACCATTATTACCGAGTTTAGCATATGCTGAGCTGACTGTTAGTAAGAATATCATGATGACACTAAGTATAATGGTAAATAATTTTACACCCCTCTTAACCATATTACTCCTCCTTGATATAATTTACGCCTTGTTATAATATGACATTATTTTACTATGCCTTTTATTATATGTCAATCATTTCCTGTATATATTTACCTAATATTAGCATAT
>SHOH01000129.1 GCA_004294845.1 Anaerolineaceae bacterium | reverse complement strand
GGTAAAACCTCCCGCTATTTATATTAATTTATTCCCACTCTATTGTAGCAGGCGGCTTACCCGTGATATCATAACAAACCCTATTCACATGGTCTACTTCGTTAACAATTCGCTTTGAGATTTCACCTAAAACATCCCAAGGAATCTCTACATATTCCGCAGTCATAAAATCTGAGGTCTTTACAGCACGAAGAGCTACTGTATAGTCGTAGGTTCTCTCATTATTCTTAACACCAACGCTTTTTAGATTGGTAAGTACTGCAAAGTACTGGCTGATATCTTTGTCAAGGCCTGCTTTTGCTATCTCATCACGGTAGATATAGTCAGCTTCTTGAAGAATCTTGACCTTATCCGGGGTAATATCACCGATGATACGAACACCAAGTCCCGGACCCGGAAAAGGTTGGCGAAATACCAGATTTTCAGGTATACCAAGCTCAAGACCTGCTTGTCTTACCTCATCCTTGAACAAATCTCTTAAGGGCTCGATGATTTCCTTAAAGTCAACATAATCTGGAAGCCCACCTACATTATGATGGCTTTTTACAAGACCAGATCCAACACCGCTTTCTATTATATCAGGATAGATTGTACCTTGAACAAGATAATCCACCCTTCCGATTTTCTTTGCTTCTTCTTCAAATACACGAATAAATTCCTCGCCTATTATTTTTCTTTTTCTTTCAGGGTCTGTAACTCCTGACAGCTTATTATAGAAGCGTTCATGTGCATTTACACGAATCAAGTTTACATCAAATTGTTTAGTGAAAATCTCTTCAACTTCATCTCCTTCGTTCTTTCTAAGGAGACCATGGTCTACGAATATACAGGTCAGCTGCTTTCCGATAGCCTTGCTTATCATAACTGCTGCTACAGAGGAATCAACTCCCCCAGACAAGGCGCAAAGAACCTTCTGACCACCGATTTTCTCTTTTAGCTGGCGAATTGACATTTCTACAAATGATTCCATGTTCCAGCTTCCGCTACATTTACATGTTTTGTATAAAAAGTCCTTCAGACAATTAACTCCTTCTGATGTACCCTCTATAGAACTATCATGTTTTGTAAATAGATTTTTTTTAGGATCTTCAATTATAGCTATAGGATTGGCTTCATTAATTAGATGATTACTATAACCTATGCCAAGGATAGGAATATCAAGCTCGTATATCTTTGGATCGCATGTGGGGGGATCGGTTTCATTCGCATCCGAGTCTCCTCCGGTGAATATAAATCCTTTCGGGGACAGATTCTTGATCTTTTCAAAATCAGTATAGTAGGGCAGCACCTCGCAATATACATTAAACTGTCTGACGAGTCTAGCAATGAGTTGAGCATACTGTCCGCCAAAGTCCAGAATCATAATTAATTCTTTTTCCAATTTCAAAACCTCCTCAACATACGTTATTATTTTATAACACAGCAGATTAGACTCGAAAGTCTTCGACTTTCTCGCTCGCTTAAAGGTTCAGCTTGCTGAACCGATGCACTTTATCCATGTTAAACAACTCATTCTATTATGACATATAAGGCATGTCAATAAAATGTGCTGTTTAACATGGACTAATCTGCTTATTCGTGGATATTATATCACAACATAGAACGGAGGTTTTACCTCCTTGTCTGACGTGTAAACGATATAAAAATTATGATTTATAATAACTCATTTCAATATAAATAACAAGTCCTAGGAGTTCCGTGGTTTTATTAATTATGTTTATTTTACTTATTAGTAAATTTTAAATTAATAATAAACGCTTTTTATCTGATATATAAAGTGTAAGATATTTCTCTATATTAAGTAACAGTCACAGAATAAGAGTTTACATAATTAAGATAACTTATATAGGAAAATGTGCTCATTTATTATTATAATTATTTACAAAAATACTATATAGTGTTATTATAGTTCTATAATATTACAATATATGGTACATAAGGTTATTTTTTGCCTTTACTGGAGTGAGAAGTATGAACGAACATATGATAAGAAATCTATTTGAACCCTTACCAGAAATCGATTTCAATAAAGGATATCATTATTACCTTTGTAATATAGATAACTATTCGAAGGCCTTATTATCTACGCTTAAAAGTATTAGATCAAAGCTACCTATTCTTAAGACTATGGCTGAGACAAGTGAATATGAAGGCTTGAGGATGATAACTCAGACCCTTAGAAGAATGATGTCAACCATCGGAGGAGAAACGATTGTTGATTTGGCCTATGAGTTGGAGAAAGCACATCTAAATGATGATGATTTATTTGAAGATAAGCTTTTTGAGTTTATGTTTACTCTTGAGGATTTAGCATCTCGCATGGAGGAGCTGGTTAAGAAGCTTGGATTTTCCCATATGAAAGGAAGTCAAGATAATAAACAAGATTCTTATTTTAACTATGACTTTACCAGAACCAAAGAGAGCATCCGGCTATCTGCTGATTTTTTAGATAAGAAGATAATTTAATGTTTGCTTTTTATTACCCTCATACAAGCCCTATCTTTCCCAACTGACAAAAGATAGGGCTTGTTTATGTTTATCTTGTACTAATCCGGTTATCGTCCTATAGCTTTGCCTTTTGGCCTTTATCTGCTCGTTTGCGATTACGAACCTTTCTCGCATTATATTCTTTATCATTATATTCGAAGGTTTCGGTGCTTGGACTGACTGCAGTCCCGTAGCATACCTGATCACCCTTATCCAGCTTGATGCCTCTTACGCCTCGGCTGGTCTTTTTAAATTCTGATACTTCTGAAAGAGGAAAGCCCAGAGATAATCCGTTGTCGGTAAGTAATATAACTTTATGATTATCAGCCAGAATATCTCCGGCAGATAGTAAGGTTATGCCTATAACTACATCACCAGCTTCTAGCTTGGTAGCACTTATCTGGGAGCGGTTTGTTTCAAACTCGGCTCCTGATACCTGCTTAACAAAACCATTCCTAGTTACAAATAGTAGCTGGGATTCAAATAACTGTTCAAATGAGCTATAAAGGATGACCTCTTCCTTATCCAGCTTGCATAGGGTCTGGATTAGTGTACCCCTGTCCTTCATCTTGCATTTTGGTATATTTTCTGCTTTTACCTGGAACATATTGCCCTCGGCTGTAAAGCAACATAGCTTGTCCGTATTCTTCATCTGAATAATATAGTTATAATCTTTAAGATTTTCCTCAAGTACCCTTGAATAACTGGCTGAATCTAAGGATTTAGTATATCCGAACTTATCTATAAGCACATATATATCTTCAATCTTAATTTCTTCAACATAATCCTCGCTCTTAGCATTGATAAGTATGGTCTTTCTATGTGAGTGGAAAATCTTCTTATAATCGTTCAGGCGTTTCTTAATAACCTTATATAATTCCTTATTGCTTCCGAGTATTTTCTCATATTCCTTTATGGAATCCTTTAGACTGTCACTCTCATCATGTAGCTTAAGGATTTCCAGACCTATTAATTTGGAAAGCTGCATGGCAAGTATGGCGTCGGCTTGTCTTTCTGTGAAGTCAAAGGTAGCTGCTTCCTTCTTAGATGCCTCGGATTTAAATTTGATATCCTCGGTATTTCCTTCCATAAGACATGCTTTTGCCTGTTTGATTGAAGAGCTTCCACGAAGAACTTCTATGATAAGGTCGATTACATCTGTAGCCTTAATTAAACCTCCTACTATTTCCAGTCGCTTTTGAGCTTTATCAAGCAGGTAACTATATTCCTTGGTATATATCTCCACCTGGAATTCTACGAATTCATTTACCAAGCCCTTTAAGCTAAATATTACAGGCTGTTGATCCTTGATAGCAAGGAGATTAACTGAATAGGTATCCTCCATAACAGTTTTTTTATATAAGCCATTTAGAAGGTTTTCAATATCTCTATCCTTTTTGACCTCGATAACAATTCGAATACCCTCCTTGGAGGATTCATCTCTAACATCATGTATTTCTTCAAAGACCTTGTCCTTTATCAGGTTTGAAAGACTCTCTACAAGCTTTGTCTTATTTCCGGCAATAGTATAAGGAATCTCGGTAATAACAATATTCTTTCTTCCATATTCACCGTTCTCTATCTCTGTCTTTGCACGAACTCTGATTTTACCTTCACCAGTTTCATAAATTTGCTCAATTTCATCTAGATTTATAATTGTTCCGCCGGTGGGAAAATCAGGTGCGGGGATATATTTCATTAGCTCCGGTACGGTAATATCCGAATTATCCATATAGGCTATTACCCCGTCAATTACTTCGTCCGGATTATGGGGTGGGATATTGGTAGCCATACCTACCGCTATACCGGTTGTTCCATTTATAAGAAGATTAGGAACCATAGCCGGAAGTACGACAGGTTCTTTTTCACTGCCGTCAAAGTTAGGATTGAAATCTATTAATCCCTTTTCTAAATGATCCAATAAGGCCATAGCACCGGGAGAAAGTCTTGCCTCGGTATAACGCATGGCCGCTGCACCATCACCATCTATAGAACCGAAATTACCATGTCCGTCCACCAAGGGGACCATCAGGGAATAGTCCTCAGACATATGTACCAGCGCATCGTAGATGGAGCTGTCACCATGAGGATGATATTTACCCATGGTATCACCGACGATACGGGCACTTTTTCTATGGGGTTTAGCCGGGTCCAGTCCCAGCTCTACCATGGAATATAAGATTCTTCGTTGAACTGGCTTTAGACCATCCCTTACGTCCGGAATCGCCCTTGATACTATGACGCTCATGGCATAGTCGCGAAAGCTTGTCTTCATTTCTTCTGAAAAATCTAATTGTATAATTTGATCGTGTTGATTTTGATGTTTCATTGTTTTCCCCCAATCTTATATATCCAGCTTAGCGTATCTTGCCTCTTCCATTATGAAAGTACGCCTAGGAGGAACATTGCTGCTCATCAGGGTACTTGTAATCTCATCGGCTTCAATATTATCACTGATGGTAATCTTGGCCAGTGTCCTGGTTGCAGGGTCCAAAGTGGTTTCCCAAAGCTGATGAGCATCCATTTCACCAAGACCCTTATAACGCTGCGTATTTAATATTTTATAAGCATTATTCTTACGGAACTTTTCCAATTCAAAATCATTATATAGATATTTGGATTCCTTTGTCTTTTTATTATTTTTTGTTGTTTCATATTCTACCCTATATAAGGGTGGCAGGCCCTTATAGACCTTACCAGCCGATATAAGCTCAGGCATAAAACGATAGAAGAATGTTAGTAGTAAGGTGCTTATATGAGCACCGTCTACATCCGCATCGGTAAGGATAATAATCTTATCGTAATTAAGTTTAGATAAATCAAATTCTTCCCCTATTCCACATCCAAAGGTGGCAATCATGGATTTGATTTCATTGTTCACCAGTATTTTTTCAAGAGAGGCCTTTTCCACATTCAGTATTTTACCTCTTAAGGGTAGCACTGCTTGGGTGCGACGGTTTCTGGCGGTTTTTACTGTACCACCAGCGGAATCACCCTCAACTATATATAATTCACATTCCTCTGGCTTTTTTGAGGAACAGGAAGCAAGCTTACTCCTTGTATCCACATCAATAAGCTGCTTTAAGATGGCTGTTCTTGCTTTATCACTGGCTTTTCTAGCATTAAAGGACTTCATTGAATTATCAAGGATTGACTTTAATACCTCGACATTCTTATCGAACCAACGCTGAGCCTCCTGTGAGAAGACATCCTCTACAGCGGTTTTAGCATCGGTATTACCAAGCTTTGTCTTAGTCTGACCTTCAAACTGAGGGTCGGGATGCTTAATTGACACAATAGCTACGATACCGTTACGGATATCCTTGCCGTCAAAGTTCTCATCCTTATCCTTTAATATACCCAGTTCCCTTGCATATTGATTCATGACACGGGTTAGGCCTGTCTTAAAGCCTGTTACAAGAGTTCCTCCGTCTACAACATTGATGCAATTACAATATGAGTTAATCTGCTCAGCAAAATTATCAGTGTATTGGAAGGCTATTTCTATCTCAATATCACCGCTGCTACCTTCAAGATATATAGGCTCATCGTGGATTGGATTCATTTCTCGTGTTAGATAGGAAACAAAGCTTTTGATACCGAATTCTTCTACATAGCTTTTTGAAGTACCGGTAATTTCATCCTTAAAATTAAGAAGAAGATTTTTATTAAGATAT
The DNA here is from genome assembly GCA_004294845.1 of Anaerolineaceae bacterium. Lineage (GTDB taxonomy): Bacteria > Bacillota > Clostridia > Lachnospirales > Lachnospiraceae > Mobilitalea. Next base: position 1,340 of record SHOH01000129.1, on the reverse strand, counting down.
GCTATTTCCTTTAGCTTTTTTTGAATTATATCAGCTTTGAATTCTACGGATTCAAAGATTGTATCGTCCGGATAGAAGGTGACCTTGGTGCCTGTATCTGATTTGGTGCATTTCCCTACTACAGGAAGAAGACCATTTTCTAATTCCGTTATGGGATTACCACCATTTATATACTCATCACGATATATTTTGCCATCCCTTCTTATCTCCACAAGCATGCGCTTGGAGAGAGCATTTACGACTGATGCTCCTACTCCGTGAAGGCCTCCAGACACCTTATATACGGTGCTGCCGAATTTACCGCCGGCATGAAGGGTAGTGTAGACTACACGGGGTGTAGGTATTTTCTTTATAGGATGGATGTCTACCGGTATTCCGCGTCCGTTATCAACTATCTCGATACCACCATCCTTACGAATTGTAACGTCAATCTGATTACAAAAGCCTGCCAGATGTTCGTCAATACCATTGTCAATTATCTCCCAAATAAGGTGATGTAGGCCTCTGGGTCCGGTGGTTCCTATATACATACCTGGACGTCTGCGGACTGCTTCGAGTCCCTCTAAAACAACGATTTGACTTCCGCTATATTGTTCCATAGTTCAAATTCCCCTTTTACAAATATTCTATATGTAGATTATTCTAACTGATTATAACACAACACTTTGTATTTTTCTAGTAATTTTACAATCATACGTTCGCAAATTGTTGACTTAATAACCTTAATGTGTTTAAATGTTTATGTTATTAGAGGACTAAAATTAGTGTTGGAAATTAAGCTAAAATGATGTATAATGGGAGCGATACTCTGAAGGTATAAAAAGGTATTAAATATATAATAATATAATTTTATTGACTATATCAGAGACTAGTTTAGAAAGGCTAGGTGTTAGAATGGGCTTATATATATACGAAACCCATCTGCATACCAGTGAAGCAAGTGCATGCTCACATGTTAGCGGAGCAGAGCAAGTAAGAAAATACAAAGAGGCCGGGTATGCCGGTATAATTGTGACAGATCACTTTTTTACAGGAAATACAGCTGTTCCCCATAATTTACCTTGGGAGAAGCGAGTGGATCTATTCTGCAAGGGTTATGAAAATGCCAAGAAGGAAGGGGACAAGCTTGGATTGTCCGTATTCTTCGGATGGGAATCTAATTTTAGGGGAACAGAATTTTTAATATATGGACTGGACCATGAGTGGATGAGAAATCATCCTGAGATGCTTTATTGGTCAATAGAAGAGCAATATCATAATATCCATGAAGCCGGAGGATATGTGGTTCATGCACATCCCTACAGAGATAGATTTTATATCAAAGAGATACGTCTATTTCC
>SHOH01000269.1 GCA_004294845.1 Anaerolineaceae bacterium | reverse complement strand
GAACCACAGGAACATTCACAAAGGATGTTAGAAATCCATTGACCTTTTATATCAACCACACATACATGGTGTGTAGAGCTATAAGGAATGCAGTCATGAAGACGAACCCAAGTTGGGATGTAGACGCCTTGCCTTATGGAGAGTTAGACAATGACACTTCAAGGATATTAGGAGAATACTTAGCCTTCCAATACGATAGATTAAACCTAGAAGAGAAGATAAACAAGGGTTTGCTTTTTGGTTTACTTTATGGACTTGGTATATTCCAATATGGATACGACGATAAGCTAGACGATGGGGAGGGTAATGCTTGGATAGAGTGTTTAGATCCTTTTGATACTTACATTGACCCATATTGTACAAGCATGGATGACGCTAGGTATGTGATTAAAGTTATGAGTAAGCCTTATGAGTTGCTAGTTGACAATCCTAATTATGATAAAAAGGTGGTAGAGAACTTAACAACAACTTCTAATTTAAGTGAGAGTGATTATAAGAATCTTATACTTAACAATGAGAACAATATCAGCAATACAAGCAAGAATGTGATATTACACGAAGGCTGGTTTGTAACCAAAGAGGGAATAAGAGTAATAACTACCAGTCCACAGAGTAATGAGATTTTAAGGAATGAGTTGACTACCTTTAAGAAGTTGCCTTTTGAGATTTATCAGCCTGATATCAATGTAGGTAGTATTTATGGCGAGGGTTGGGTAAAGAACATAGTACCACTCAACAAAGCGGCTAACTATTTGGAGACCTCAAGGCTTGAGTACAATATTCTTATTAACAAAGGAAGATTACTTATTCCTAAAGGGGCAGGAGTCAAGAGTGTTACTAACCAAAATGGGGAAAAGATTTACTACAAAGCAGGATTTAAGCCTGAGTTCTTACCAACCCCTCCAATGGGAAGTGATGTAGACAGACAGATTAACGCCTTAGGAACTTATATTCAACTAATAGGGGCAGCTAACGAAGCCTTTATTGGTCAAACCCCTACAGGAGTTAAAAGCGGTATTGCTATTGAGACACTTATTGCTTCTAACTTCAATCAATTATCAGACCTTGTAAAAAACCTATCTAATACTTTAGCAAAGCTTGGTGAGGACATATTACAACTAGGGTATGACTATCAGTTACTTACAAAACCATTTAGAGCATCAGACGGAGAATACTACGGAATACTAGGAGGAGGTCAAGAAGCTAAACAATTGGAGAGATTAGTTAAAGTAATAAGTATACCATCCAATCCAGAGGTTAAAGTAAAGATAACAAGTGGAGTAGCCCATACTAAGGAGGCGAGGAGGGATATCTTAATGGCCCTTCGTGCAGGTGGTGATGTAAGCAGACAAACATTACTAGAGAATCTTGACCTAGATGCAGAGAAAGAACAGGACAGATTAACAGAAGA
>SHOH01000268.1 GCA_004294845.1 Anaerolineaceae bacterium | reverse complement strand
CCGGTATTCTTCTGTTTATTGGTGAGGCATTTATACAATTACTTATGCTGATGTTCTTAACTGATACAGTAGAGTATGGTCAATGGAAGCTAGGCAGTCGTAACGAAAGCATAACATTTTCAGTGCAACCCTTCATTAATAAAATCGGTGGTGCAATCGCCAGTGGAATTGTTCTAGTAACCTTGATTCTATCAGGAATTAATTCAGCCGAAACTCCCGATGATGTGACAGAGTCAGGATTATTGATGATGAAATTTTCAATGCTGATATTGCCTCTTATATTTATCGTAATTGGTTATATAGTCTACCGAAAGAAATTTAAGATTGATAAGGAAATGTTTGATGAGATAGTAGCTGATTTGGCCGCTAGGGGAGATATTAAGCAAGATTAATGGATTAATTTATATAATTTAAACATTTAATAGGGGGAGGAGCTGTAAGATGAAGAAGGTTATTATTGTAGGCGGGAGTATTGTATGAAAATATATCAGGTAGATGCTTTTACAGATAGGCCATTAAGTGGGAATCCAGCTGCTGTATGTATTCTTGAGTCAAAGCCTACAGACAAATGGATGCAGGATATTGCAGGTGAGATGAACTTGGCTGAGACCGCATTTCTCTTACCCATAGATGATGGATATAATCTGCGCTGGTTTACACCGAATTCTGAAGTTGATCTTTGTGGTCATGCAACCTTGGCTAGTGCTCATATTCTTATGGAGAAAGGCTATATAAGTGAAGGCGAGGAGGTTAACTTTTATACTAAAAGTGGTGTTCTTAAAGCCAAATCAGTGGATGGTTGGATACAGCTTAACTTTCCTGTAACACCGGAAGAGGAAGTTAAAGCACCTGTTGGTTTAATAGAATCCTTAAATATAGATCCTCTTTATATTGGAAAAAACATTTTTGATTATATTATAGAGGTTGAAACCGAGGAGATGTTAGAAATATTGATCCTGATTTTACTAAGCTTATGAAGGTGGATATGCGTGGAGTAATAGTAACTGCAAAATCTAAGGATTATGACTTTGTATCAAGGTTTTTCGCTCCTGAGATTGGAATCTTTGAGGACCCAGTAACAGGATCAGCACATTGTTGCTTGGGGCCCTATTGGAAGGATAGGCTGGGCAAGAATGAGTTTATTGCATATCAAGCATCAAATAGAGGTGGTGTATTACGAGTACAGGTGGTTGATGACAGAGTATACATATCGGGTAAGGCAGTTACAGTTCTGGAGGGCGAGATTTTTTGCTAGTACATATGTACTTGGTGCATCCTATGAAGGTGATAAGGTTAGCGTCTATAATAAAGCCCCTGTGCTTGGCTCATTAACAATGACAAGCTACCTTTTAGAATGATAGGGCTTTTATTACATCAGAGAAACGAGGTACTCTTATGTTTGATTTTACAATCGGAATACAA
>SHOH01000008.1:34921-40253 GCA_004294845.1 Anaerolineaceae bacterium | reverse complement strand
TCTACATTTTCAAAGCCAAGTCTATTAATAGTTTGAGCAAATCGTTCGCCGGTTTTGCCTTGTTCTCTATATAAAAGAATAGCCTTTTCTATTACATCTATAGTCTCGTCTTTGTTAGTAAATATATTACTAAGAGCCTTTCCGTGAGCAACACGTTTTCCCCACATACCGCCTATATATATCTTATAGCCTACCTTGCCATCTTCGATAGCATCAAAGTGACACTTACCAACGCAGCGTCCGCAGTTATTGCATATTTCCTTGTTTATTTCAAGAATATCATCTACAACTTTTGCCGCATTCATTGGACAAGTATCCTCTATTGAACATTTTTTACATCCATTACAGGAATCCTCATCATAATTAGGTATCATTTGCCCTATGATACCCAAATCATTTAGATCAGGTTTCACACAGTTATTAGGGCATCCTCCAACTGCAATTTTGAATTTGTGAGGAAGTTTAACATCAGAATATCCATTGAAGAATCTCTCATGAATTTCTTCTGATAACTCAAATGTATCGATTAAACCATACTGACAGGTCGTACCCTTACATGAGACAATAGGACGTACCTTTGAACCGGTACCGCCTGTAACAAGGCCCTCCTTAGCAATATAGGTTCTAAAATCTTCAATTTTCTCATAAGGAATTCCCTGTACTTCTATCGTTAATCTTGTAGTAAAAGTTACAACACCATTTCCATAAAGCTCAGCTGCTTCAGAGATACATTTATTCTGAGCCGCTGTTATTTTGCCATTGATTGTTATAATCCTTCCAGAGAAGTTATCCGTACCTTTGTTACTTAGAAATCCTAAAGCCTTTACTCTTTTTTCGTCAGCAGCGCTAACAGTTAAACATGCCATAATAAAAATCCTCCATTAAATAGTTATTATTTATATTGTTACTTCATTAAAGATGGTACCACCCTCAAGAACCCGTGTATTAGAATATCCGAAATACTTTAAACGATTTTGCAGCATATAAGCTCTTTTGCCTTTTGCACATACTAAAAGGAGTTTTTCATCCTTGGCAATATCAGGAAGTAAGTAATTGCTGTAACTGCAATATCGACCATTTTATCTACAGCACCTTTGCCAAGTACCTGCAGGCCTAGTAATTGTTTGCTTTCTCTATCAGCTACCATCTTAACAATAAAGGATGAAGCACCTGGATAGTAGTGAGCCTTGTCGTCTACAACTGTTACGACACTTACAGTATGAAATCCAGCATCTCACAGCTTCGGTTTTCGCGTTTTAGCTTTGCTGCAACCTTAGTACCGGCTGCCACACCGCCAATAATAAGAACTTTCATATATTCACACCTCTTTGTATTAAATTTAACAACCATTACATATCAATATATCACTTGCTGAATCAATAATAAAATGATATTATCTAATCAAAGTTATAGGTAAAACCTATCAATGATTATATGAGTTTAGAACAGAAGGAGATAACATGACGATAAGACATTTGAAAATATTTATTGAAGTGGTTGATAGCGGCAAAATGAGTACTGCTGCAGCAAGACTTTTTATTTCGCAACCTACAGTAAGCCAAGCAATTAAAGAGCTTGAGGAACATTATGGTGGCCTATTATTTGATCGGCTTTCTAAGAAATTATATATAACAGCAAAGGGGAAGAGACTTCTTTCCTATGCAAGAAATGTGGTAAAGCAGTTTGATGATATGGAAGAAATGATGTTGGAAAGTAATTATGTAGAGGAAATTAGAATTGGTGCAACGAATACAGTTGGTAATTGTATTCTTGGCGATGTTATAAAATGCTTCAGGGAAACCAATCCTCATATTGAAATATATTCCTATGTAAATAATACAAAGTGTGTAGAAGAAAAACTGCTAAAATCGGAACTAGATATCGGTATCGTTGAGGGAAAGGTTAAAAGTTCTGATTTGATTTCTATCCCTGAAGTAAATGATTTCTTGGTTCTTGTTTGCAGTACTAATCATGCTTTTGCTAAGAAAAAAATTGTTAAACTAGAAGAACTTCAATATGAAAGCTTTGCTATGAGAGAGCAGGGCAGCGGAACAAGAGAACTTTTTGAAAGATATATGTCAGAGAAGGGAATACCAATCAGGATTGCTTTTGAGGCAAACAGCTCAGATACAATTAAAAAAGCTGTTATAGATAATCAATGCTTAGCAGTTATTTCTATACGACTAGTAGAAGAGGAAATTAAAAGTGGTAAAGTACATGTCATTCAGAATATAGACAGTGGCTGGGATAGATTTTTTAGTGTTGTATATCATAAAAATAAAGTTATAACCGATGAAATGAAGAATCTTATTGAGGTGGTAAAAAATTATAAACATGTTGATGTTCTTCAGGGAATTACCACAGGGGAAATTTCAGTCAAGGAGTAATATATTACTGATCTATGTAGATTAGTCCATTGTATTAAAAGGAATAATATGTTAATGTTGGATTGATGGTATAGATGGATTTTACTTCTTATTTTGATGTGAGGTGAAGCAATATGTTTAGCCAGTTTGATAAGGATTTTCTTTTTGGAGCTGCTACAGCTGCCTATCAGATAGAAGGTGGCTATAATGAGGATGGTAAAGGAACATCCATTTGGGATGTGTTCACTCGAAAAAAAGGGAAAATACGAGATGGTTCAACCGGTGACATCGCTTGTGATACCTATCATAATTACCTGACAGATATCAAATTAATGAATCAGCTTAAGCTGGATGCCTATCGATTTTCTGTCAGTTGGTCACGTATTCTTCCGGAGGGGAGAGGTGACGTCAATCAGAAGGGATTGGATTATTATAGTGCTTTGGTCGAAGCCTTACTGGATAATAACATTCGTCCCTTCATTACCTTATATCACTGGGATATGCCCTATGCTATCTATCGGGATAGAAAAGGCTTCGGAGATAAGGAAACAGCTAAATATTTTGCAGAATTTGCACAGCTCGTGGTAAAGAAGCTTGGGGACCGGGTCAAAGATTTTATTACTTTGAATGAACCTTGGGAGCATGCATTTTTCGGACATTTTATTGGAGAACATGCACCGGGAGAGAAAAATCCCCGTCAATATTTTCGTGTAGCACATAATCAACTGCTGGGACATGGATTGGCAGTGGGAGCAATGCGCAGCCTCCGTTCCGACCTGAATATCGGGATAACCCTGAGCCAGTTCCCCATTTATCCGTCCAGATATGAACCCAATGATAAGGATTTGGACTCGGTTGAAATGGCTGACCTTTTTATTAATCGGTTTTATCTGGATGGAATATATAAGGGAAAATATCCGGAAAAACTTTTAAATAGATTATGGCCTATCATACCGAAGGGTATCGATGGTGATATGACAACGATTGCTCAGCCGATCGATTTCTTGGGCGTGAATTATTACAACCGGTTATTTGCATCCAGAAAATGGTACATCCCTTTTCTCAAGACCTGGGTTGACCGGGGAAGTGTGGATCCGCGTTACGATCATCCAATTCTCGGAACACAGGGATATCCGGAAGGGATGAAAGAGCTTGCCAAGCGATACCGCGAGGAATATGGTAATCCATTGGTTTACATTACGGAAAACGGAACGGTAGAACCGGGGAACGAGATTGAAAAATGGCGGATTGACGACAATAAGCGTATTCAATATATCGATTATTATTTACGTTCTCTTCGTGAGGCAATCACAGAAGGTTCGAATATCAAGGGATATTTCTACTGGGCATTGATGGATACGTTCGAATGGAGCTCAGGATTAGATTGTCCCATGGGTCTTATTCATGTAAATCATAAAACCCAGCAAAGAACCATCCGCAACAGTGGTTACTGGTATCGAGATTTGATTGCTTCACAGATAAGCCGAAGATAGTAAAAATAAGTTTACATACCTTACTGCTGAGAGAAAGGATGGGTATGCCCATGAAAACTGCTGTTTCATATTCAAAAGGTGAGCTTACGCGGTTGGGAAAATTTTTTCTGGCATTTCCCGTAATGCCATCAAACCTTGGAAATGTATTAATACATAATGCTTTTCTTAAGTATTACACCGATATCATTGGACTTGATCCTAAATTTGTCGGACTCCTTTATATGATCTTCGGTATTTGGAATGCCATAAATGATCCGGTAATCGGTGTATGGCTGGATCGCCGTAAATATAGCGACAGAAGAGGTAAATATGCTAATATTATGCGGTTATGTGCCCCAGTTATGATTGTTTCTTCCTTCGCAATGATATATGCAAAGTCTTCATGGAAGCAGTGGATTGTATTCCTCTTCTTGCTGACCCTACTGTTCCTTTATGACACAGCAGCAACAACATTCGGTATCTCCTACTCCAATTATAGGCTGCTGGCGGCGAAAACAAACAAAGAGCGAGTGGATGTGGCTGTTGCAATCACTTATGTAGCAAACATCGGTGGCTTTTTCGGAACCTTGATTCCTACCCTGCTACTGGTTGGTGATAACGATAAAACCATGACGACAGTTTTATTGAGCATAATATTGATAATTAACGCAATCCTGTATTTGATTGCATTAAGGCCGCTGAAAGACAGCCCGGAGATGTATCTTAATGAGAATAATGAGCAATCGGAGCGAAAGGGTACAAGGAAAGATGTTTTTCAGATGATTAAGGATGCCTGCAAATCTAAGGCCTTTCTGTCATTTTTGTTGATGCAGCTTTTGGCAGGCGGACCTTCAGCTTTCTATTTTACACCATTTCTCTATATGTCGGATTATGTACTTAAGCTGCAAGGGTATCAAGCCACAATTATGGATGTGGTTATGGGGCTAACACTTTTTGCAGTGGCACCTATTCTAGGAAAATACATTAAAAAACTTGGATTAAAAAAAGCTATTATTTTATCCTCCATTCCAAGCGCCTTAGGGTTTCTGATGATTGCATTTGTTACGAATTTCTATCAGGCAATTTTAGCATATGTAGTCATGTACTTGTTTTCCCAGGCAACTTCGATTGCATGTGGTCCAATGATGGGCGCTATTATTGACGAGGATGAACAGAGGACAGGTACAAGAAAAGCAGGTATGTTCAATGGATTAAACGCATTATTAACGATACCTGTATCAGGAATTCAAGCCTCCTTGTTCATGGGAATCATCAGTATGTTTGGATTTCAGGCTGGACAAAAAGTTCAAACTGCCCAGGCACTTCGTGGAATTAAAGTTGGAGCGGGAGTCCTGCCCTTTGTTATGATATTGATTGGCGTAATCCCTATTTTATTTTCACCGATTACGAAGCAAAAGGAGCTGGAGCTTTCAGAATTCTCTAAGAATAGGCAAAGCGAATAGGAGCTGGGTTTATTAATAATGTAGGAATCTT
>SHOH01000008.1:19374-34821 GCA_004294845.1 Anaerolineaceae bacterium | reverse complement strand
ATTACTATTGGGATAAGCTATCCTTTGTTTCTGAGGCTGAACAATGTGGATGGATTAAAGATAAATATGGATTATCATGGCAGATTGTACCTAGTAATATGGATGAAATTTTTAATGGGACAGATGAAGAAGTAAAACGTGTCACAGAAGCATTTTTAAACATGAAAAAATTTGATCTAAAGATTCTTGAAAAAGCAAGAAAAGGAGAATTGCATTAAAAATAACCTTATCATTTGAGATAATGACAAGACTGTCAAGCACTAAATTATATAGTTGTTTGACAGTCTTTTTTATATTTTAATATAAAGTATTGACGGAATATTGTATAATTTGGTAATATTTAATTATATTTTTATAAAATAGTTAATATTGACGATAAATTTACATAAGTTGCCGAGGTGATAAAGCTGTGAAGACAGACAAATTAAAGAAAATAGATATTAGATATTTTCTGTTTCCGTTTTTTGCATTGACACTGGTGTTTTTAACGCTAATATATTTTGTTGCCAGTAATCGTATAAAAGAGCGGTATGATGATTTTGAGCGGGAAGCAATAGGCATGGCCGATGTATATTCTAACTCATTAGTTAGTTCACATGAAGCATATGAAATCATATCCGATCTTTTAAATGAAAAGCTGATGATTGCTTCCCAGGCTATCATGCTGATCGAGGACAATAAGGACAGTGAGGCTTTATCAAATTTGGCAGAAAGATTCCAGATTGATGAAATTCACCTTTATAATAAAGACGGAGTAATAGTGTATAGTAAGGGCAATAAGTATGTAGGCTGGGAAGCATATGAGGGGCATCCGGTTTACGACTTTATGATAAGTAATCAAGAGCTTTTGGTCGAAGAAATTCGCAGAGACACTGAAAGCCATGTTTACTATAAATATGCATATGTTAAAAATGAGGATGGTACATTCGTACAGATTGGAGTACTTGCAGACAATATACAGAGATTTCTCGGAAGGTTTGATTTGCAAGTACTGATAAATGGATTGTCTCAAAAAGATGATCTTATACATGTTTCGTTCATTAATAATGAGTATGAGATTATTGCCAGCAGTAATACCCATTACATAGGAAGAATGATTAGTGATGAAAGTGAACGCTTAAGGATTGCAAACGACCATCTTCATACCTTAAGAAGAGAACTGGATAGCCAGGATGTATTTCAGGTCTGCGTTCCGGTATTTTATGGTAATAAAAGATTTGGAACCCTTTCGGTTGCTTATTCAACCGATAGAACCGATAATGAGATACGAAATATTATTTTTGAGGGTATTATTCAATTTCATATTGTCTTTTTAGTTCTAGGATCTATTCTGTTTTATGCATATAGGAAGAATAAATCAAATATTAGAATTGCATATTATGATAAATTAACAGGTTTGCCCAACAATGAGTACCTACAGGAATACCTTCAGGATAAGATTAATAATATTGGTAATAAAAATATGGCAATATTTCTTTTAAGTTGCACAAATTTTAGAACTTTAAATATGACATATGGGTTTATCTATGGAAATGAAATACTTAAGCAAATAACAAAAGAAGTCCAAAACATTATAAAATCTAGCGACAAGTTATTTAGATTTGGAGCGGATAGATTAGTTATAGTTGTCAATAATTATATCGATAGAAACGACCTAAAAGAGTTGGCGAGTAATATTATAGATGCTTTCAAAGAGCCATTTGTAGGCAACAGAGAGCATCAATACGTTAATGCAAAAATTAGTATAGTTGAGATGAATAAGAAAAATGTAACTGTTGATACCTTACTACAGGATGCCACTCTCGCATTAACACACGTAAACAAAAGCTTATATGAGAATATATGCTTCTTTGAAGAAGTTATGGAAGACATAGTAATTAGGCAGGATAGAATCGAAAAAAAATTATGGAATATCATAAAAGATGAAAATGATGACTCTTTGTATTTACATTTTCAGCCTAAATGGGATGTTAAGAGAGGTAAAATTACAGGATTTGAAGCCTTAGCAAGACTAAGCCTTGAAGGACTGGGAAACGTATCTCCTATTGAGTTCATAGAGATAGCGGAAAAAAGATTGATAATTTATGAGTTGGGAAGAAAGATACTTCTGAAGGCTTGTGAGTTTATCAAAAAGATCAATAGCAGTAATTCTCAGAATATAAGTGTATCTGTAAACATATCTGGTTTACAGTTACTGAGAGATGAATTTATAGAAGATTTAACTGACATTGTTAAGACTTTAGGAATAGATTCAAAGCTATTGGAGTTTGAGATTACAGAGTCAGTGCTACTTGACAATTTTGATCTGATAAATAAAAAACTAGAAGAGATTAAAAAAATGGATATTTCAATATCGCTGGACGATTTTGGTACTGGATTTTCATCCTTTTCAAGACTTCGTGATTTAAATATAGATATAGTAAAAATAGATAAATATTTTATAGACAAGATAGACCATGGAAATGAAGATGACATGATATGTGCAGACATAATATCCATATCTCATAAGCTTGGATTAACAGTAGTAGCAGAAGGAGTTGAAGAAGCTCATCAAATGAAATATCTTGAGGCTAATGGATGTGATATTATTCAAGGATACTATATAAGTAAGCCGATTTGCCAGGCAGATGCAGTAAGATTTTTGAATGCATAAGTACATATAAAAGCATGTCAATAATTGAATAATCAATTGTAATCAAACAATAATATTAGGGATAGAATATGATTAGTGAAAATCATACTTTAGCTGATGTATAAGAAAGGAACTCATATGTTTATTCCTAATCGCATTATATTTGAAAAAGATTCCTTAACCTATGATATGTCTAAGAGAATATTAGAACGATTCAAAGACAGAAATAACATAGAAATAATTTACTTGAGCTCAAATAGATATATACAGCATATTCCTGGTGATGATTTATACACAATGTATCGTGAAGGCAAAAAAACATTAATAGTAGGCATAAAAAAAGGTATGAAATTTCAGACCTGTAAGCCTTCAGCTCATTATCAGCTGCCACTTATATCAGGCTGTATGGGTCAATGTGAATACTGTTATTTAAATACCATGTTGGGAGATAGACCATTTATAAAAGTGAATGCCAATACAGATGATATACTTGAACAGTCGAGAAGATATATAAATGAAAGACTACCTGATATCACAATTTTTGAGGGTGCTGCCACTTCTGATCCAGTACCTGTAGAGCCTTATACTAACTCCTTAGAGAAGGCTATATTATTCTTTGGTGACAATAAATACTCTAGATTTCGTTTTGTCACAAAATACACTGATGTTGATACTTTACTTAATCTTGATCACAATGGTCATACTGAAATCAGATTCAGTCTAAATACACCTACGATTATAGAACAATATGAGCATTCTACCTCTGCATTAAAAAAAAGAATAGAGGCAAGCATTAAAGTTTCTAAAGCAGGATATCCTACTGGATATTTAATAGCACCAGTATTTATATATGACAAATGGAAAGAAGAGTATAGGGATTTATTATCTGAGATAAATAATATATTGCCTAAGAACCTAAAATATCCTATCACATTTGAAGTCATCTCTCATCGTTATACTACTATAGCAAAGAATAGAATAATGCAGATCTTTCCTGAAAGTACACTTGAGATGAGGGAAGAAGACCGTAAGTTCAAGTTTGGACAATTTGGATATGGCAAATACTTATATCCGCCTGAAAGTCTTAATGAAATAAAGCAGTTTTTCAAAAAAGAAATAGAGGAGATATTCGAGCATAAAGATATAAAATATATTATCTAGTTTTAATGCATATCGGAGGCTATCAGACTGTAGAGACATTACTTATAGTATTAATTAACAGGGTCAAAAACTGCGTTTTTGGCCTTATTTTTTGTACAATTTATACTATTTAATTTGTGTTATCTTAATTTATTTGTTGAAAGTTAAGTAAGGAAGTAGTATAATGAACACAAAGTGTGAACCATGGCTCACGTCATAAAAGCAAATTCTATAAGTGAGGATAAGTGATGTATAAAAAACTGGATGATGATACTTTAAATACCATTCTTGAAACCGGAATCGATGTATTTGCCGATAAGGGTCTGGATCGTGCAAATATCAATGTAATAGCTAAAAAATCTGGAGTCAGCGTAGGAGTGATCTATAAATATTACAAAGATAAGGACAATTTCTTTTTGGCATGTGTACGTCACAGCCTTAAGCTTTTGGATCAGGTTTTAAGAGATTCATTTTCGGATGAGGCAGATGTGATGACATGCATCAGGCGGATTGTTTATGCTTTGTTGGAGCACTCCAAAAAACATAAAAACTACAATGTGATGTACAACGAGATTACATCGGGAAGCTGCAAACGGTATGCTGCTGTCTTGGCTAAGGAAATAGAAACGTGTACTGCGATGGTATATGAGCAGTTGATGGAAAATGCAAAGCGGTCGGGGGAAGCGTATTTTAACATTGATTCCCATATGTTTGCCTTCTTCTTTGATAATCTTTTAATGATGCTGCAATTTTCCTATAGCTGTGATTATTACAGAGAACGAATGAAAATATTCTGTGGGGAAGATGTTATGGATAATGAAGAAAAAGTAGCAGAAGAATTCATCGGGTTTATGAGCGCTGCATTAGGCCGGCGGTAATAAACATGGATGAAAATTCAGAAAGGAGAATGCTTTGCTGTATGTAATCGCTTATGACCTTGGAACTACGGGAGTGAAAACCTGCCTATTCAGTATCGGAGAAACACTGAAATTGATCGCTAGCGTATATGGAGTATATGGGTTATATATTATGGAAAATGGCGGGGCGGAACAGGATGCGGAGGAATGGTGGAGTGCTATGTGTACTACCACACAGGAACTTTTTGACAAAACGGACATCAGCTCGGAGCAGATTAGCGGAATTTCTTTTTGCTCCCAAATGCAGGGATTGGTACTTGTGGACGATCAAGGGAATGCCCTTAGACGGCCGATGAGCTATATGGATCAGAGAGCAACTTTGGAAATGAAAGCCTGCCAAGGGCATGGTCTTACCATCTCCGGCGTCAGCGTGCAGAAACTTCTAAAAAGCCTGATCATCACTCATGCAGCATCAACTAGCGTAAAGGATCCTCTTTGGAAATACAAATGGGTTCAAAACCATGAACCGGAGCTCTTTTCCAAGGTACATAAATGGTTGGACGTAAAGGAATATTTGATTTGCCGATGCACGGGTCAATTTGTAATGACAAAGGATTCCGCATATGCCACATTTCTCTATGATACAAGACCCGGAAAGTGGGGTTGGAACCAGGCGCTTTGCAAAATGTACGGCGTTAATCCAAAGCACCTTCCAGAGGTAATCGACTGTTCGGATCAGGCGGGAGTGCTTACCCCAAGGGCGGCACAGGACTTAGGCTTAAAGCCGGGGATTCCGGTTTACGGTGGGGGAGGCGATGCAACCCTGATAGGCGTCGGTGCAGGATGCATTAATGTTGGTGATACGCATATTTATTGCGGAACATCGGGCTGGGTCAATACGGTAATCGATAAGCAGGTCGTGGATATTTTTGCGATGATTGCAGGTATTATTGGCGTGGAATCCGGAAAATATAATTATTTTGCGGAAATGGAAACGGCGGGAAAATGTTTTGAATGGGTAAAAGAACATCTGGTTCTGGATGAAATCGGAATCTATTTAAAAAAGACCAATATCACGGAAAGCACTGAAAGCCTATATGAAAGCCTTTATGATTATATGTCGGAAACCATTTCAAAAATAGGACCGGGGGCGGGCGGTGTGATTTTCACACCATGGCTTCATGGAAACAGGTGCCCCTTTGAAGATCCTAAAGCGGCTGGAATTTTTTTTAATGTAAAGCTTGAAACAGGTAAGACGGAACTGATCAGGGCTGTGCTGGAGGGCATTTGTTTCCACCTTCGCTGGATGCTTGAATGCCAGGACAAAAAGATCAAAACTTCCCGGACAATACGCTTTGTCGGAGGTGGCGCATTGTCGAGCGTCACTTGTCAGATCCTTTCGGATATTACGGGAAGGGATATCGAAACTGTCGAGGCCACAAAGGATGTGGGCGCTGTAGGCGCGGCTATGCTGGTAGCCGTGGGGAATGGTAGCCTGTCGGAAATGGGGGCAATCAAGGATTTTATTCCTGTAAAGAACCGGTATCTGCCTAATAAGGACAACAAAAAGATATACGATAAAAATTACCAGGTATTTAAAAAGCTATATCAAACCAATAAAAAAAACTTTGCTATGATGAATAGTTATTGAATGGGAGGCGTGTGAAATGGATGAAAGTATAGCGAGAAAGCTGCTGGTAGACACCGGCAGGGAGCTATTGGAAACAGGACTTGTAGCTAGAACCTGGGGAAATGTAAGCTGCAGACTAGACGAGTACAACTTTGTCATTACACCGAGCGGACTTGATTATACGAGAACAGAAGAAGAGGACATTGTAAAGATGAACCTTGCGTCAGGTGAGTGGCAGGGCATCCATAAACCCTCTGGCGAAAGAGGGGTTCACATTGCCGCATATCAGGTGTTTCCTGAGGTGAACTTTGTGATCCACACGCATCAGACCTATGCTTCAGCTCTGGGTCTGGCAGGCTTTCAATATTTGGATATAAGGAAGGAAGAAAAAGAAGCGCTTGGTGGCATCATGCTTGCGGACTATGGGCTTCCTGGAACGAAAAAATTGACAAATGCTGTCAAGGAAGCTCTCCAAACCGGAGTAAAGGTCGTGCTTATGAGTAACCATGGTGTTCTTATATGTGGCGGCACCAAGGAAGAGACGATGAGCAAAGCAATACTTTTGGAGGAAATCTGCAAAAGAAACATCAAAGGTAGCTTTGAAGTTACACAGAAAACAAAGGCCAACGATGCAGAGGCACTATTAAGCGCGGTAAGGAAAAAATTCCAATATGCAGCTTTGGTGCAGACCCCCGCTACTATTGTATGCGCCAACAGGGGAGTCTCTATCGATGCACAGTTGGATGATATGGCCCAGATGATTGGCAGGAAAATCTCCGTGGTATCGGGCGAAGTGGCGAATATTATCCATGCTATTGAAAAAGTGAATGCTATACTTGTGCCAGGTATCGGAGCTGTTGTAAGAGCGGAATCTGAGGATGATATGATAGCCCTAGGGTTGCTGATAGATAAGGCGGCGGTTTGCAGCATCCACTCGGCTGCCTCGAATGTAAAAGCGAGAATCAGCGTTACCCACGCTACTTTAATGAAACTTGTTTACCAAATGAAGTATTCAAAGCAAAAAAGTTAGGAGAGGCCTATGAAAATAGAAAAGAAAAAAGAAACTATACGAATTGTGAAATTTTTTCTGTTTTCTGTATCAGCTGGGATCATAGAGATAAGTGTTTTTGCGCTACTCAATGAGCTGACAAGATGGACTTACTGGCCTAGTTATATCATCGCCCTGACACTATCGGTTCTTTGGAATTTTACTTTAAACAGAAAATTTACTTTTCAGTCGGCATCCAACGTACCTGTCGCTATGATAAAGGTCGCAATTTTCTATCTCATCTTTACTCCTACTACGGCTATGCTCGGAAATTATCTGGCTGAAGATTTACGGTGGAATGAGTATTTGGTAACGGCGATCAATATGGTTCTTAATCTTACGACGGAGTATCTTTACAATAGGTTTTTTGTATTCGGTAAAACAATTGATACAAATGATCGGGCAAAGCGCAACCATATCAATTAATTAAGGAGGATAAGAAGGTGGGAAATTATGGAATCAGCAGATGGGATGAACCTGCGATAATCAATGTAAAGCTTAAGCAGCTTACAAGTCAGGAAATCTGGGAGGTGGATGACAACTATTATAACAGTGTCGTTATGAAATATTTTGAAGAGCAGTGTAAAACTTCAAAAGTTATTTATGAAGAATCTAAAAAATATATTCCGGGAGGAGTTCAGCATAATCTGGCATTTAATAAGCCGTTTCCGATATGCATGACAAAAGCTGATGGAGCATATCTGCATGACAAGGACGGAAACGAATATATAGATTTCTTACAGGCGGGCGGACCGACAATCCTTGGAAGCAATTACCCGGTTATCAAAGAAAAGGTCATTGAGCTTCTTAACGAATGCGGACCTGTAACGGGTTTGCTACATGAAGCTGAGCTTATGATCGCGCGAGAAATTAACAAGCATATGCCCAATGTTGAGATGTTTCGTATGCTTGGTTCGGGAACAGAGGCTGTTATGGCCTCGCTGCGTATTGCAAGAATCGCAACAGAAAAAAAACATGTTATCAAAATAGGCGGTGCTTATCATGGTTGGTCGGATCAGATGGTTTACGGTCTTAAAATTCCCGGAAGCAGGGCCTTACTTGAATCTCACGGTATTCCTTCGAGCGCTTACCGCTACACGGATGAAGTTCGTCCAAACGATTTGCGTATGCTTGAGAAAATGTTGAAAAGAAACCGGTTGACGGGTGGTACCGCTGCTGTACTTCTTGAGCCTGTAGGCCCTGAAAGCGGAACAAGACCGGTTGCGAAAGAATATAATAAGGAAGTACGTGAGCTTTGCGATAAATACGGAGCGCTGTTAATCTTTGATGAAGTAGTGACCGGATTCCGTGTTGGGCTTGGCGGAGCACAGGGATACTTTGATGTAGTTCCTGATTTAACGATCTTTGGTAAGGTTGTTGCCGGAGGATATCCTGCAGCAGGCGGTGTCGGCGGCAAAAAAGAGTATACGCAGCTTATGGCAGCAGGTCTTGCAACAGGAAAGCACAGAGCGTATGTAGGCGGAACTCTGGCAGCCAATCCTCTTTCATGCCTGGCAGGTTATACGGCAATTAAGGAAATTGAAAGAACAAATGCCTGTGAAATTGCAGGCCGGATGGGAGATCGCCTTTGTGATGGATTAAAGGAATTGATTGACAGATATGGATTGCCCTTTGTTGCCTATAATCAAGGCTCTATTGTACATCTGGAATGTACGGGTGCGATGAGCTTTGACTTCTCATCCATGTCCTTTATAAAATCAGCGCTCGGACTTTTAAAGCATAAGAAGATGATGTATGAAAGAAAGGACTCCATGGAAAAAATGGGGGCGGCCTATATGGCAAACGGAATTGTAACTCTTGCCGGCAGCAGGTTGTATACTTCTCTGGCGGATACGCCGGAAATTATAGACGAAGCTCTGAATAGATTTGAAGAGGTATTTAAACATGTTAAGAAAACGGATAAAGGGCTAATTTAATGGTAATAATACAAAGACCTTATCGGACATATCAAGATATATAAAGTGAAGCAAAATTAATAGGAAATAGACTAGAGCGCACTCATTTACTTAAGATGGGTGCGTTTTGCTAATTGATTCTATAACCTCGTTCTTCCTAAAAAATTTTATTTTATTAAACCAATATTCTATCTGAGATTTGTCAGGACAATCTTTTAAATAAACAAGATTAAAGGGATGGCTAATATAAAATCTTGAATTGGAATTTCTTTTAGATATCCCCCCGATATTTCCTTTTTGACAGCTTCTTGGTACATGAAAGTTATGCCAATATTTTGATGACACAATTCTTTAATAGCGTTCATGTTAGTGGTTTTTGTATCCATAGGAGTCCAGATAGTTACAGGAAGATTTTAGACTACAACAAGAGCAGACAAAATAAACACTCTGATTATTCAGAGTGTTTATTTAATATGTCATTCTTATAGGAACTTCTTCAACTGCTGAACATTGTCCTCTTCAAATTTTAGAAGCCTTTCCATAAGACTTAGGATATCAGATTCTGCGTTCTTATATTTTCTAAGATTCTTCACTGCATTAATAATACCCATATTACTTCCGATAATGAGCATTTCAGAAATGTGGGAGGCAGTTTTGTCTGTAAGTGTTTGTATATTAATCATTAAATACGTTCTAATCTTATCCAGTGCACTAATTCCTTTTTCATCGTATCCATTATCATTCAGCAATTTCTTGGCGGCAGTATGGATTTCATTATATTCATTATACTGTGATTCTAGATGACTCTTAAAATCATCATCTTCAGCAATTCCTATTAATTGTTTTAAGGTATCAACACCCATTTGCGAATTTTGGTAGATAAAGTTTAGAAGTTCAGCATTACCATTCATTTTATACACACTCCTTTTTGTATTTAGTGTTTCCGTTTATATGTAAAGTATTCAGAATAGTAATACAGGAAAAGGAGCATTGATAAAATGAATATAAGGTGATTACAACCTTAATCCTTTAATATCTTTAATTCTAGCTAAAATAATATTGCACTCCAAAGATATAATACCTGGTAGTTTATACATTACATCGTTGAGAAATAATTCCATTGCATCATTATCTTCAGCTACTGCATGAACATGTAGTTTACTGTTGCCAGATACTTGATATATCTGTGTTACGGTTTCATTAGCATTTAAAATTTGAATAACATTTTGAAGACTATTAGGTTCTATTTCAATTTCGAAATAAGTTGATACTGCACTGCTAATCTTTTGTGGATTAACAATAGTTGTATATTCTTCTATAATACCTTTATTTTCTAATGAATCTATTCGTGATTTGACTGCTACACGAGAAAGTCCAACAACTTTACCAATATCTACATAACTCATTCTAGCATTTTTTGTGAGTAAATCTATAATTGTCCTATCAACTTCATCTAATCCCCTTAAATACATGAGACACCTCACTGATCATTTTTTAATAATATAACATTTTTTGTGAAAAAGCACAAGAATACTCTGTAAGATTGACAATATTCGATATTGATGATACCATAGGGTGGCTTACAAAAGTAAAGTTTCAACTTACGTTTCGCATTAATTAAAAAGGTGGAGAGAAAATGGCTATTAGTAACGATTTAACAAGGGGCAATGAAACTAAAGTAATGTTTAAATTAGTTGTTCCTATGATTATTGGTAATTTATTTCAACAATTATATAATGTAGCAGATACAATTATTGTAGGAAGATTTATTGGTCCTAATGCACTAGCTGCAGTTGGTAGTTCGTTTTCGGTTATGGTTTTATTAAACTCTATAATTTTAGGTCTTTGTATGGGTAGCAGTGCTGTATTTTCAATTTTATATGGCGCAAAAGAAATTGACAGATTAAAAAATAGCTTTTTTATTTCATCTTGTCTAATAGGATTACTTACCTTAGTAATTAACTTTTTAGCACTATTTTTTATTGATGAAATTTTACTCCTTCTAAACATTCCTCAGGAAGTATTCGCAGATACAAAGACTTATTTACAAATAATTTTTTATGGTATTGTCTTTACCTCAGCTTATAACTATTTTGCTGCAATTATGCGCAGCATGGGTAATACGATGATACCACTGATTTTTCTTATAATATCTGCTGTAATTAACATTATCTTGGATATTGTATTTATAGTTTCATTTAATATGGGCGTAGGTGGTGCTGCCTATGCAACAATTATAGCTCAAGCAGTTTCTGCCATAGGTTTGGCTGTTTATTGTATTAGAAAAATTTCGATAATTCGTCTGAAACGCAGGCATTTGCATATTAATATGAACATAGTTAAAATGATAGGTAACAATTCAATACTATCAAGTATCCAACAATCCGTTATGAATTTAGGCATCCTCATGATACAAGGATTAGTAAACAGTTTTGGTGTAGCAGCTATGGCTGCATTTGCCGCGGTAGTGAAAATTGAAAGTTTTGCATATTTACCCGAACAGGAGTTTGGAAATGCATTTTCTATCTTTATAGCTCAGAATCATGGAGCAAATAAACAGAAGCGTATACGAAAGGGTATTCGTTTAGCCATAAAAGTAATAACAATTTATGGTATAGCTGTTTCGATATTAATTATATTGCTAGCTAAACCTTTAATGGGCATTTTTGTTGATACCAATGAAAGGGAAATCATTCAAATTGGTATACAATATTTATATATAGTAGCAAGTTTTTATACTTTAATAGGATTTTTGTTTATGTTTTATGGATTATTTAGAGGTATAGGAAAACCAGAAGTGTCTATAGTACTTACAATCATAAGTCTCGGAACAAGAGTAATCTTGGCCTATACACTTTCATCAGTATCCTCTATAGGTCTTATGGGTATATGGTGGGCAATACCTATTGGTTGGGCTTTAGCGGATATTATAGGTTTTTATAAGATTAATAAAATATATCAATAGATGATACACCTGAACAGATGTCAAAGAAACGGCTCCTTGGTCAAATAAAAGGGGCCGTTTTGCTTGTTTAAAAAATATTTTCTAATCTTATTTTTTCTAAATCTGCAATATGATGCAATAGAAACTTTAAAACATAAGCGCATGCAAGTGATTCATCTTTGGTTTTTTCTTTTATATATTGAGGTAGTTTCTGTAACTCCATTTCGATATTATCTATTTCTTGATGATTTGAAAATAATTTTATTTTTTTAGAATAATCTTTCCACTTATCCGTAAGTTCTATGGTAGTCTTATATGCTTTATCCCAATTATCATCAGCAATATTTTTTTCTATTTCATCAATAAGTCTTTCTAAATTTTGAGATGCTTTATTTAGATACTTAATCGAAAAAGACATAGAAATTATCATAAGCACCGATATTATTAAAGATATAACAACATTTTTCATAAATATTATTTACCTTCTTTCTTAAGCTGATAGACAAGTTTACCCTTTGAATCTAATAAAGCCAGAAAAACTTGATCAGTAGATAATATCTTTTTTTTATTCAGTTGGTTATTAAGCCAAGACCTATCTTTGTTTATAATCTTTAAATTTTTATTGTTTACTTTGCCATCAAGGATTAATGTAACAGGTAGCATATCTTGACTGGATTTTATATTTAAGTCCTTTCTTGTAGCTGGTTCTAATTCACTTTTCGGGATTATAGAAATTTGACCACCTGTTTCCAGGATGGCATATTCTATATCTTCAAGATTATAATACTCCTTCAACCTTAATTCTTCCAACAAATCATTAATATTAAGTCTGTTATTTTTAAGTTCATTAATATTAATTTTTCCTTTTTCTATTAATATACTTGGTTTACCGCAAAAAACAATTCTTGCAGTTTCGCTTTTAAGCTGTAATGTGGAAATCAAGACTTGTAAAACCAATAATGTTATTATAGGAATTATTCCATGAGACAGTGGTATGCCTGTATTTTGCATAGGCATTGCTGCAAGTTCTGAAACCATCAGAGCAATCACAAGTTCAAAAGGTTGGAGTTGACCAATCTGCCTTTTACCCATTATTCGCATAATAAATACAACTATAAAATACAAAATAATAGCTCTTATCAAAACAATAAACATAAAATCACTTCCCTTAATTTTAATTTGGACATTCATAGTTAATTGTTTGTTAAGAAATAGTAAATTATACTTAATAGGAGCACAATTATTTTTTATCTAATTTCTTAATAATCTTAAACTGTTCAGTATAACTAGAATAGTAGAACCTTCATGCGCTAATACCCCAATAGGTAATATTATCAATCCGAAAATATTACTAAAAAGTAATAATCCAATAATAATTATTGAAAATACAATATTTTGAAGTGCAATTTGATTCATTCGTTTTGCTAACAAGATGGACTTCTCAATATTTTGAATATGATTATTCATAAAGACGATATCAGATGTTTCCAAAGAGACATCTGTACCAGACCCCATGGCTACTCCAATATTTGAAACAGCCAGAGCTGGGGCATCATTGATTCCATCGCCAACCATCATCACTGTTCTACCTTCAGTCTTTAAGGAACTAACATGCATATGTTTGTCTTCTGGTAATAAATTACTTAAGACATATTTAATACCAGCTTTTTTAGCGATATTATCAGCGGAATAACGATTATCACCAGTCATTAAAATTGTATTTATATTTAACTCATTTAAACGCTGGATAGTATCTTTAACTTGTGGTCTAACTTTATCAATTAGTGATATAAATCCTATTAAAATACTATTTCTTGAAACATAAACTGTTGTATAACCTTCTTTTTGTGCCTTGTCGATGCGCTCTTTTAGAGATATAGAAATTTCCACATTAAAATTTCCTACCTGATAGAGATTTCCTTCATATATACTTTCAATTCCCTTGCCAGGGATTTCACTAGAAGTAACTGTTAGTTCATTTTTGTCTTTCAAAAATTCAACAACAGCCCTCGCAAGAGGATGTGTTGATTGTTTTTCCAAACTGTAAACCATATCGTAAACTAATGGTTCATCATCTACTTCAAAATATAGTTCTCTTACTTCTGGTTTACCTTCTGTAATGGTACCTGTTTTATCGAGTATCACAGTATCAATCTTTGCTAAAACCTCGAGATGTTTTCCACCTTTAATTAAGATACCTGCCCTTGAAGCATTTGAAAGTGATGACAATACTGCTGGTGAGACGGATGCGACTAGTGCACAAGGAGAACCTACCACTAATACAACAATTCCACGATAAACTCCGTCCGATAGTGTCCATTGACCTAATAATGGTGGTAGAGTCATTATTAAAATTGATAACGCGATAACGACATAAACATATATCTTTTCAAATTTCTCTATAAATGTTTCTGTTTTTGTTTGATTATTATGGGCCTTTTCAACAAAATCAATAATTTTTTGAACTGTAGATTCCTTCATATCCTTAGTTACAGACATGGTAAAGGTAGATGATTCATTTATTGTCCCTGAAAATACCTCATCGCCTACTTTTTTATCTACGGGTAGAAACTCACCGGTAATCATGGATTCATTTATCGATGTTGATCCAAATAAGATTCTACCATCTGCAGGTACTTGGGAACCTACCTTTACTATAACAATATCACCGACTTTTAAATCTTTTGCATCGATTTCTACCTCTTTTTCCTCTTTTAATAGAATTGCTCGATCTGGTGCAAGATTTAATAGATTTGTTAAGGCTTTTTCACTCTTAGCATTTGCATAGTTCTCTAGTAATCCAGATAAGGCAAATATAAAAATCAGAATAGCCCCTTCAGCATATTCATTTATAACAAACGCTCCTATAGCGGCTAGAATCATTAAGACTTCAATATTAAGTCCTTTATTTTTTATGATCTTTAAAATACCTTCTTTGGTTTTATAATAACCACCAATAATTAATGCTAGACCATATAAAAAAAACTCTGCACTATGAAAAATATATGATTTAACTATAGTCGCAGTTAAAATCAGTACAATTGAAATAATGATATAAATGGCTTTTAGCTTTAAACGATGATTCATAATTTTACCTCCACTTCAGATAAATTTAAATGCAAGAATAAAGAAGTAATTATTTGTTTAGATTATAGAAAAAACCTGTGGGACTATGAAAAAATCATTGTCCCACAGGTTTTATACTCCTGCTGCCCAAAAAGGCCCGGCTTCATATATCATTATAATATATAGCCTGCTCTGTTATTAATATATTCAGCAC
>SHOH01000008.1:4517-19274 GCA_004294845.1 Anaerolineaceae bacterium | reverse complement strand
GGCTTCATATATCATTATAATATATAGCCTGCTCTGTTATTAATATATTCAGCACTTTAAAAAATGTTAATACTTAAACATCTTATATGAAATCAGCACATGCATCTTATGTTCTTCATACAGACACAACCTGTTGATATATTCACATATCCAATGAATAATCTATTTATTTCTTGAATAATGAATACAATCCGTCGGGCAGACTTGAACACAGTTGGTACATTGAAAAC
Source organism: Anaerolineaceae bacterium (assembly GCA_004294845.1). GTDB lineage: Bacteria > Bacillota > Clostridia > Lachnospirales > Lachnospiraceae > Mobilitalea. The sequence continues at coordinate 19,044 of SHOH01000008.1, read as the reverse complement.
ATAGTGAAGTTTTTATTTCAGCCTTTTTATCTGATTTATTTACTGTAATTGCAGTAGAAGGGCAAACCTTCTCACATTTCTTGCAACCAATACATTCACTTTTATCTACCCTCTCAGAAAATATCGCAAATTTACCAAATGTCTTCTGCAATACTCCAAATGGACAAATTAAGTTATGAAATACTGCGGTTTTATACCTAAGTGTTATAAGTATAGCAACTACTATCCAAATAAGTAGAATGGGAATGTTTTTGTGCAATACTCTTTTTGATAGTATCATTATTGCAATACTGCCTATTAATGTTACCCAGCCAAACTTCCCTGAACTAAGCCATTTAGGCATCTTATCGGTCTGAATATTCAGCTTTTTAGCAATCCAATCTGTAGGAAGCATCAATGTATTCATTGGACAAGCATAACCACAATAAAGCCTTCCAAAAACCACAGCCAATATAAGGCTTAGTCCGAATACTCCAAACCAGAGAATGTTTTTACCAACTACCAGTAAAAAGATAAAAATCCCTAAAAATAATAAACGGACTAAATTAATAATATGTTTCATATGTATAAGTCTCCTTTTTATTGAATAAATAATATTTTAATGTTATTCTATTAAAAAAGGTGTTACATTGGTAACTGTAAATTAAAAATACTTATAAAAGAGGAAGAACATAAATGCAACATAATATTGAGCAAATCAAAGATTTAACTCTACTTAATTCTTTATCCGATGAGGTTATTACTTCTAATATTAAAAATAAAAAATTTAAGCTTACTTCCTATAAGAAAAATAGCATCATTCACTTTGATGGAGAAAGATGCACAAAATTGGAGATTATTTTATCAGGTAAAGTTGTTATAGACAGCATAGATGAAGATGGAAATTTACTTACAATCTCAAATTTTTATAATAATGACATTTTAGGAGGGAATCTAGTATTTTCAAGAAATCCATATTATCCTATGACGATATCGGCACAATTAGCTAGTGATATATTAGAAATAGAAAAAGATGTATTGTTTGACTTGTTTGGAGACAACCCCAACTTTTTATATACTTACTTAGAACTTATTTCTGACAATGCTTTTATTCTTAGTGAAAAGATAAAACATTATATTAATAAAACTTTAAGAGAAAAAATTATGAGTTATCTAGATTACAAAAGCAAAAACCAGAACTCTGATCATATTAAATTGCGTATAACAAAGAAAGCTCTAGCAGAAAAACTTGGAGTCGCACGAACTTCTCTTTCTCGTGAATTGGCTAAAATGAGAGACGAGGGGATAATTACATTTGACAGAGATTCCATTACACTACTTGGATAATCATGTAGAAATACTCTTATCCGAAAGGTCTTAGGTATTGTTAATATAATATTGATTTTACAATAGATTGAAGTTGTGGCACGATTATTTCTTCGAATTCTGGGTTTTTTTTAAACCATCTGATGTTAAGAGGAGAAGGATGCACTAAAGGAAAGTATTCTGGCAAATACTCTTGGTATGCTTTCACTGTTTCAGTCAAATTTTGCTTCATACGGCCTTTTAGATAAAACTTTTGAGCGTAGGATCCAATCAATAGGGTAAGCTCTATTTGTGGCATTTTGTTAATGAGCATGGGATGCCATTTTGGGGCAAAGTCTTTTCTTGGTGGTAAATCTCCTGTTTTGCCTTTGCCTGGAAAGTAAAAATCCAACGGTAGAACTGCTATCTTTCCTGAATTATAGAAGATGTCTTCAGTTACTCCCAACCATTCGCGAAGCTTATTACCACTTTTGTCCATGAAGGACTGGCTCTTTTCCTGAGTTTTTATTCCAGGAGCTTGCCCAATGATCAGTAATTTTGATTGAGGGTTAGCCATGAAGATAGGGTTCCATCCCTTCTTAGTGAATTCAAGATTATTAGGATCCTCCATAATTGCTTTTCTAATTGATGCTATTGATTCCATAGTTTACTCCTCTAATATAACTTGAAAGATAATGTTTCTTATTTTATTATGATTATATCACAAACATCCTGACGCATCTAGATGCGAATACATGGGGTTATTGACAAGTAAAAATAAATTGTGTACAATTAATTTAAACAAACTACAAACACTTCAAGCCGATGATGCAATAGGCTCATGTTCTATAGTTGATGGAAAATGGCAATGCGATTAAGTAGCTAATGTTTAATTAATTAGATACAGATAAACGAGTAGGAGGAAAAGAGATGAAGTTCATTTCATGGAATATAGATTCATTAAATGCAGCTTTAACAGGAGAATCAGAACGTGCTTTATTATCTCAGAATGTATTACAAACTATTAAAGAGTATAACCCAGAAATTATTGCCTTACAGGAAACAAAGTTATCTAGTGACGGGCCAAGTAAAATACATTTAGAAATTTTGATGGATAAGTTTCCTGATTATGAAATTGCTTGGAATAGTTCAGAAGAACCGGCACGTAAGGGTTATGCTGGTACCATGTTTTTATATAAGAATAAGCTAACGCCATCAGTCACCTATCCAGTAATTGGGGCACCAAGCACCATGGATGCTGAAGGTCGGATTATTACATTAGAATTTGAACATTTCTACTTAACACAAGTTTATACGCCTAACGCAGGTGATAGTCTAAATCGTTTAGAAGAACGTCAAATTTGGGACATGAAATATGCCGATTATCTAGAAGGTCTAGATAAGGAGAAACCGGTTATAGCAACAGGGGATTTTAATGTAGCACATGAAGAAATTGATCTAGCCCATCCTAATAGCAACCGTCGCTCAGCTGGCTTTACTGATGAGGAGCGTCAAGGCTTCACTAATCTATTAGCAAAAGGATTTACAGATACATTCCGCTATATTCACGGGGACGTGACAGGCATGTATACTTGGTGGGCTCAGCGTGCTAGAACAAGCAAAATTAATAATTCCGGTTGGAGAATTGATTATTGGCTAGTGAGTAATCACATTGCAGATAAAGTAATTAAGTCTGAAATGATTGATTCTGGTCCAAGACAAGATCACACTCCAATATTACTCGAAATTGATTTGTAGTATGTCTTTTTAATAAAATTATATTAGAAATGATGGAAGATGGTAATGTGATATAATCACAGAATTAAATCACTAGAAGTTTATAATAGAATAAAAAATAGTGATTTAAGGAGATGCTTATGCAGAAAGATATTAAATATGAAGTAGTAACAAGTAAGTCTTTTAATGAAGCTGTTGATAGCTTAGTACAAAGCTTAGAGGATCATAAGTTTGGCGTTCTATGGAAACTGAACTTTAAAGATAAATTAAAGGAAAAAGGCATAGAGTTTGATAGAAACTTTATGATATTTGAAGTTTGTAATCCTCATAAGGCAAATGAAGTGCTATCAAAGCACATTGATGTAGGATATTTTTTGCCTTGTAAGCTAGTTGTATATGAAGAAGGTAGTACTATAAAAATCGGTATGATAAAACCTGATATACTTATTGGACTGCTTAACCATACCGATATGGAAGATACTGCTATAGAAGTTCAAAATATACTGATTTCAGCAATAAATAATGCAAAGTAATAAAACGGAGAGAATTCGGTTGTAGAGGAAAGATAGTGCAGCCTAGAATCAGCTTAAGACATAGGTTTTATTGAAAAAGGCTTACACTTAGTGTATCATGACTTTATAATTGTAAAAAATGGATCTGTTGTAGAATTTGAAGTGGTTTGCTATTCTGGGAGTAGATGCGCTTAGAATGGTTCAATATAAATATTCAAGGGGTATTTAATGATGAAGGAAAAGTTATTAAATCAAAAAGCCTATACTACAAAGAGTCCTTTAAGTCGCATAAAATTTTTGATTCTCAAGTGTTTTCGTAATACACATATACAAGCTAGATTAATGGTAGCATTTGTTATTCTATCCATTATTCCTGCTCTAATTGCGGGGACTTTTTCTTACCGGATGTCTATTGATGCGATTAAATCTAAGATTAGTACCTACTCAGCAGATTTGCTTTCTCAAATACAGCAAAATGTAAATAGAGAGTTGGAAAGACTTGAATATGACAGTGTTGAGATAATGTTTATGCCTGATGTTCAGGATGCCTTGATTCGATATAATGAATTAAGTGAATGGGATAAGATGTCGCTAGAACTTAGGTTAAGAGAGAGACTAACTAATAAATTTAGTTTTTTGCATGATGTATCGGATGTCATTCTCTATACGAATGACTTTAATAAAATAGTTGCTTATGGTGACATCGGTAGCAATATTCTTAAATATGATGATTCATATTTTAAAGAAATGATAGAAGAATGTGACACTCTTAATGGAGCACCCATTTGGAGACCGAGTAACATACAAGATGAAGTTCATTATGTTGATCTTATAGTAAATAAAAATGATAACAGAGAGGGTATCAATTTAGCCAGGACAGTCAAGGATATGGTGGAAGGAAATCCAATAGGGTATATACTTATTAGAACAAATGAACGTTATTTTTCTAAAATATATGAAAATATTGATGATAATAAGCAAAGAATTTTTATTATCACTGAAAATGGTAGAATTGCTTCAAGCAATAGTCCATTATTAATAACAGGTGATTATTATTCAGATCCTAAATTATTAACTGGCATTAACAATAGTATTGAAAAAGGGGATAATTCCTTCATTTATACAACTGATCAGAAGTATTTATTAGTGCATTCAAAGATTGAACGAGCGGATTGGTTTATTGTCGGTTTGATCCCATATACATATTTAAACACAGAGCCTTGGAGAATAGGAATATATTCTATTGTAGTTGGATTAATTTGCTTTCTTTTATCCATTTTACTATCTTTGTTTATATCGAAAAGTATATCAGAGCCATTAAAAAAAATGGTACAAACCATGCAATTAGTTAAGGAAGGAGATTTGACTATTTGTATAAAAGACCAGAATAAGGATGAGCTTTCAGAAGTTGCAAATCATTTTGATGATATGCTGAATGATATTAGGTCGCTGCTAGAATTAACAAAGCTACAAGAAAAGGAAAAAAGAACTGCGGAGTTGATAGCGCTACAAGCGCAGATTAATCCTCATTTTATTTCAAACACTTTAAATAGCATCAAATGGATGGCTAGTATTCAAGGAGCAGAAAACATTGAAAAGCTTATTTTTTCTCTAATACAGATGCTAAATGTCAGTATGGGCAAAGAAGATCAAGTAGTAACAATGGAAGAAGAGCTAGAGTATTTAAAAAATTATATTGTAATACAAGAGTTTAGATATTATGATAAATTCAAAGTTAAATTCGATATAGATGAAGAAACTTTAAAATTACAAATGGCACGTTTTCTGTTACAACCAATCTTAGAAAATGCAATTATTCATGGTATTGAGCCTCTTGAAGGTCAAGGTCTTATACTGGTCAAAGCATTTATTGAGGATGATAAATTAAAAATAACCTTTACAGATGATGGGGTTGGATTTTCACAACAACGTATAGACGAAGCCCTATGTGATAAATTGAAGAGGAAAGATGCTTTTTGTGGCATAGGTATTTCGAATGTCAATGACCGAATTAAAATGTTGTATGGTGATAGTTTTGGTTTACAAATTCAGAGTGTACCAAATATGTTTACGACCGTAGAAGTCAGTTTACCAATAATAAGAGAGTCATAGCGATTAAAAAATGTATTTTTAAAATTAACTTATAGAATAAAGTACTAGAGTTTCAATAACTAAGGTTATAGGAAAGGAAGAGTATATTTATGTATAAGGTATTCATTGTTGACGATGATATTTTAACTCGCATGAATTTAAAGATGATTATTGATTGGAATTATTATGGCTTTGATATCTGTGGAGAAGCTGCCAATGGTCAAAATGCTATTGATATGTTAAAAGACTGTAATCCTGATGTAATATTAACCGATATGAAGATGCCTGTTATGGACGGAGTGGCACTCATTGAATGGATTTGCATGAATCGTCCATGGATGCAAATCATTGCACTAAGTGGGCATGATGATTTTAATTATGTTAAGGATAGCATGAAACTTGGCGCAATTGATTATATCATTAAAAATAAATTAGAAGCTGAGTTACTTTTATCTGTATTAGAAGTTGCTAAAAGTAGAATTATTAAAAGAAGAGAAGAGCTGAGAGAAAAAACCCATGTTGAAAATCAATTACAGTTAGCTAAAGGACATTTAAGACAACAATTCCTGCGGTCTCTCTTGTATGGTGAAGTTGTTGATACAAATGAAATCAAACAGAATATCGAAAGACTTCAATTAAATATTGAGTTATTTAATCTAGTTGTTATTGTCTTAGAAATTGATGATTATTACTTTTTATTAGAAAAGGAATCAGAGCAGGATGTTAAGAAAAGAATTATTGATGCTTTTGTAGAAATTGTACAACAGATATTAAACGATTCAAAACAAGCTTATATTGTACATTTAGAGCAGGGGAAATTTGCAATTCTTTTCTCCATAGGGAAATCTTATAGTACACTATTTGTATATAACCAGTTGTATCAATTAATTGAACGCATAAGAATGTCAATCAAACGTTATTTGAATTTAACAGCATGCTTTGGTGTAAGTCCGGTATGCCCAAATCTATCTAAAAGCAATCAATATTATAATAAAGCGAATCGCCTTTTAGAGGAGAAATTTTATAAAGGTAAAGATCAGATGTTTATGGATCTGCCAGAGAAAATCATTAAGAATGATATTATGACCTTAACTTCAGAGCAAGAGAAAGCTATTTTAATGAGTTTAAAAACTTTTGATCAGGAGAAGTTGACAAAAACACTTGATGAAATATTTGACGATGTAATCAAGAAGAGATTACATCATAATGCAACCCATATGATTGTAGCAGAATTAATCAACATTGCATGTCGGGTTGCAAATCAATCTGGTATTAAAATAAATGAAATATTTTATGCTAATGATGTGCCATATAGCAAAATGCAAAAATATGATAATATTATGGATGTGAAAAACTGGATTACTGATATTCACAAGCAACTTTTATTACTATTAGAAGAAAATATGTATAATACTAAAAACTACAGCGAAAACACCAGAAAAGCACTTGATTATATACATAGAAACTACCATAAAGATATGTCTTTACAGGATACTGCAAGGTATATTAATGTTAGTTGTTCTTATCTGAGCAGGATATTTAAAGAAGAGTGTAAAGTTAGCTATAGCAGATACTTAAATCAATTGCGTATTGATAAGGCAAAAATACTTATAGAAAATGGAGATGTTCGTATAAAGGATATTATCAGACAAGTAGGATTCCAAAGTTATAATTACTTTTTTAAGGTATTTAAGGAGCTGGTTAATATGACGCCGCTTGAATATGAGGATATGGTCAAATCAAGAATGACAAAAAAATAGAGTATGAAAGCAAAAAAATGGTGTTAAAAAACTAAAATATTATAATAAATGTATAGTAGATGTAAAATTATTTGAGTCCATCATTGGACTCTTTTATTATATAATATTTATGCAGTCAAGTATTATATTACAAATATAATTTACGGGAGGGTATGAGATGAAAAGGTTATTTAGTTTTGTATTATTAATGGTTCTATCGTTAACAGTATTAACAGCATGTTCCAAATCAAATGAAACTGCATCCAATGACACTAATAAACAAGAAGCTAAAAATGATAACAAAGGTAAAGTTACTACATTATCATTTTGGACATTTAATGAACTTCATGGTGTATTTATGGATGATGCAGTGGAAGCTTGGAATGAAGCAAATCCAGATCAGCAAATTGAATTAAAAAGCGAAGTATACCCATATGATGAGATGCATAATAAATTATTAATTGCTCTTCAATCCGGCACTGGTGCACCGGACTTAGCAGATATCGAAATTAGTAAATTTGCTAACTACATAAAAGGTAGTACACCATCCTTGGTACCACTTAATGATATTATTGAGCCTGAAAAAGATAATTTAATTATGGCTAGGTTTGATAATTACGCTAAAGACGGTAAGTACTATGGAATTGATTACCATGTCGGTGCTACGGTTATGTATTATAACACAGAGATTCTTAATAAAGCAGGAGTTAAGGTCGAGGACATTAAAACTTGGAAAGATTATGTTGAAGCAGGTAAAAAAGTAGTTGAGGCCACTGGGACTCCGATGGCTACAACCGAAGTAACCGAACATTGGTCATTTTATCCATTAATAAGCCAGAGAGGATCCGATTTCTTCCAGGCAGATGGTACGGTTATACTTGATAATCAACAGAATATTGATACATTACAATTTTTATACGATATGCTTCATACAGACAATATTGCTGTTCCTGCACCTGGTGGTTTCCATCACTCTGAAGAATATTGGGCATTTATGAATAATGGCGGAGCGGCTTCTTTGATGATGCCTTTATGGTACATGGGAAGGTTTGTATCCTACATGCCTGATTTAAAAGGTAAAATTGCAATTACTCCCTTACCTGTATGGGAAGAGGGTGGCAATCGTTCAGCCGGTATGGGTGGAACAGGTACTGTAGTTACAGTACAAAGTAAAGAGCAGGAGCTAGCTATGAATTTCTTAGCTGCAGCTAAGCTTTCTAAGGAAGGCAGTATAAAGACTTGGACACAACTTGGTTTTGATCCTATTCGTTGGGATGTTTGGGATGACCCGGCGATGTCGGCACCCAATGACTTTACTGATTATTTTGGTACAGGTATCTTTGAAATGTTAAAAGAAGTGAAAGACGAAATAAATCCAACCAATATTACGGAATTATATCCGGAGGCAGTTAGCTTAGTGCAAAAAAATGTTGTTTTCAAAGCATTAAAGGAGATGAGTCAAACTCCAGAGGAGGCTTTAAAAGAAGCAGCAAATGAATTGAGAAATAAATAAACGTAATATTATTTAAAGCATGAAATTCAGCTTGAAAAAGCTGAATTTCTGCTTATAAAAAGGAGAAGAATTATATGAAGAGTAAAGCATTAACTGTGAAAAAACCAAAGCGCAATAGCTTTTCCTTACGACGATTAATGAATTCCCAGAGCTTTGTTCCCTATATATTTGTTTTGCCCTTTATTATATCTTTTTTATTATTCTTTTTATACCCAATATTATCATCGATAATAATGAGTTTTCAGAGTATTCAAGGTTTTGGAGATGTACAATTTATTGGGACTAAGAATTACCAGAATTTAATGAATCCGCATTATTATAGTGCACTTAAAGTTAGCTTTACATATACAATACTAACAATAGCTATATTAATTCCGGTACCTCTTATTTTAGCGACTTTACTCAATAATAAGCTGTTAATTGGTAGAAACTTCTTTAGGTCGGCTCTTTTTCTACCAGCTTTAACTTCAGTTATTGTAGCAGGTATGTTTTTTCGATATACATTTGCTGAGCAATCAACTGCCTTGGCAAACCAGATTATTGGTATATTTGGTTTGCAACCCTTAACCTGGTTGCAAGGGAAGCATACAGGAATGTTTGCCTTAGTTATACTCTGTGTATGGAGATGGATGGGGGTAAATATCATTTATTTTTTATCAGGATTGCAGAGTATACCTGAAGAGTTATTCGAAGCAGCAGAAATAGACGGTGCTAACGCTTTCAAAAAATTCGTAAAAATTACAATTCCTTCATTGAAGCCTGTTATTATATATGTTGTAACAATCAGTGTTTATGGAGGTTTTGCTATGTTTGCTGAAACCTTCGCTTATTGGTCATATCGTTCGCCTGGAAACATCGGCTTAACATTAGTTTCCTATCTTTACACTACTGCTTTTAATAATGCTGATTTTGGCTTGGCTGCAGCGATAGGAATAACATTGTTGCTTATTATAATGACAGTCAATATAATTCAATTAATGTTTTTTGGATTCTTCAAAAAGGAGCGTGACTAGATATGAATAATAATAAGAAGTGGAGTTTGAGAATTGTCTTTATCATAATGCTATTTATTAGCTTAATAGCACTTGCTCCATTTTTTTTCATGGTTATCTCTTCGTTTAAGCCTGGGCAGGAGCTAATAAGTAAAGGCTTAAATATTAAAATACAACCGGATATAATGACTTACAAGAACTATATTGTCCTCTTTACAGATAACAATAGCTTATATCTAAAATGGTTTTTTAACAGTTTCGTGATTACGGCTATGTATACTATATTTTCACTTTTTTTCTCATCAATGGTAGGCTATGGATTAGGAATGTATAACTTTAAAGGTAAGAATTTATTATTTGGTATAGTTTTATTAGTGATGATGATACCAGTTGAAATATTGCTATTACCTTTGTACAAATTGATGATCTCACTGAAACTAATTGATAAGTTCTTAGGAGTTGTACTTCCTTTTGCGGTTTCTCCTTTTGCAATATTCTTTTTCCGACAGTCAGCGGTTAGTATACCAAAAGACTTTATGGAGGCTGCTAGAATTGATGGAAGTTCTGAGTATGGTATTTTCTTTAGGATTATGGTACCGCTTCTCAAGCCAGCTTTTGGAGCAATGATGATTTTACAAGCAATGAACAGCTGGAATAGTCTTGTATGGCCTTTGATTGTATTAAGAACAACTGAAAAATTGACAGTTCCAATTGGCCTAGCTTCAATGATAACTCCATATGGTAATAATTATGATAAACTATTTCCTGGAGCAGTTATATCAATCGTCCCGATAGTAATAATTTTTATCGCTAATCAAAAATCTTTTATGGACGGCTTGACTGCAGGAGGTGTTAAGGGGTAAGAAACAGATTAACAAAGATATAAGGAATTAGGCAATAGTGTAGCAATCCCATGTGTATATTTTAGTATACGAGGGATTGCTTATTTTTTAGAAAAGTTTAATTCTTAATCTGCGAACTTATGGTACAATATAAATATATCAAAGGAGGCTTTAACCATGAAACAAGAAAATCATATATATATTGCGATTGATCTAAAATCATTCTACGCCTCTGTTGAATGTATTGAACGTAATCTTAATCCTATGACAACTAATCTTGTGGTAGCTGATGCAAGTCGTACTGAAAAGACAATCTGTCTAGCCGTATCTCCGTCTCTGAAGTCCTATGGCATTCCAGGACGACCGAGACTCTTTGAAGTTGTTCAAAGAGTCAAAGAAGTGAACGCAGAGCGGGTCAGAAATGCCCCAAATCAGGCCTTTACGGGAACATCCTATAATGATGTAAAATTAAAAAACGCTCCTGAATTGTCATTAGATTATATTGCAGCACCACCAAGAATGGCTTACTACATGGAATACAGTACTAGAATTTATAATATTTATCTAAAATATATTGCACCCGAGGATATTCATGTTTACTCCATTGATGAGGTGTTTATGGATGTGACTAATTATTTGCAGACTTATAATCTTTCAGCACGAGAACTTACCATGAAGATAATCCAGGAAGTTCTTACAACGACTGGAATTACTGCCACTGCTGGTATTGGTACGAACCTTTATCTTGCTAAGATTGCCATGGATATTGTGGCGAAACACATAGTACCTGACAAGGATGGAGTCCGGATTGCAGAGTTGGACGAGATGTCCTATAGACGAATCCTTTGGTCGCATCGTCCACTAACGGATTTTTGGCGTGTTGGTAGAGGATATGCCAAGAAATTAGAAGAAAATGGTCTCTTCACAATGGGGGATGTAGCAAGGTGTTCAATTGGTAAGCCTAATGATTTTTATAATGAAGGACTGCTTTATAAGCTGTTTGGTATAAATGCCGAGCTTCTGATTGATCATGCCTGGGGTTGGGAGCCGTGTACAATTGCTGATATAAAGGCATATAAGCCTAGTGTAAATAGCCTTGGATCCGGACAGGTGCTGCAGAGCCCATATACTTTTGAGAAAGCTAGGTTAATTGTAAGAGAGATGACAGACTTACTCGTTCTTGATCTTGTTGATAAGGGACTTGTGACAGATCAGATGGTTTTAACAGTAGGCTATGATATCTGCAATCTAAGTAATCCAGAGATTAAAAAGAAATATAAAGGACAGGTAACCACAGATCAATATGGACGTTCAGTTCCAAAACATGCTCATGGGACTGTAAATCTGGGACGTCTAACATCATCTACAAAACTAATTACAGATGCTATCATGGATTTGTATAGTAGGATTGTTGATGAAAATCTTTTGGTTAGAAGGGTTAATATAAGTGCAAACCATGTGGTTGATGAAAGATCTGTATTTAAGACTTATTCTTTTGAACAGCTTGACTTGTTTACCGATTATGAAACAGAACAAAAGATAAAGGAAGAAGAGGAAGTCTTATTAGAACGTGAAAAGAAGATACAACACGCGATACTTGATATTAAGAAAAAATACGGAAAAAACGCCATCCTAAAAGGCATGAATTTAGAAAAGGGTGCTATGACCGTAGAACGAAATAGACAAATAGGAGGGCATAAGGCGTAGCCCTTTGTAAGAAAACTCTTGTAAAATTTCTCGGAAGGAGCCTAACAATGAAAGATGATATTAAAGATATACATCGTTATGATGATATCATCAATCTACCCCATCATGTATCCAAGTCACGTCCTCATATGTCTACACTAGATCGCGCGGCGCAATTTTCTCCATTTGCAGCATTAACCGGCTATGAAGGGGCAATCAAGGAGACAGCAAGGTTAACTGATAAAAGAATTGAGTTAGATGAAGCTACTAAATCTGTATTAGATGAAAAATTAAGAATTGTGAATGAGCAAATAAGTAATAAACCGGAGATTACAATTACTTACTTTCAGCCAGATGAAAAGAAGGCCGGAGGAGCTTATGTATCAACTACCGGGATTATGAAAAAAATAGATAGCTATGAGCGAACTATAGTTATGCAAGATGGAACAGGGATAGCGATAGAGGAAATTATAAGTATAGAAGGAGAAATTGTTAAATATGTTGATGATTTTTGTGTATAAGAGGAGGTTGAATATTTGAATAACAAAATATATGAATATGAAGCCATCATCCAGAAAGTCCCTGATATAGACGGAGCATATGTCGAATTTCCATATGATGTGAAAGCCGAGTATGGTAAAGGCAGAGTAAAGGTCAGTGCAACTTTTGACAAAGAACCTTATGATGGGAGCATTGTAAATATGGGTGTTAAAAATTCTGACGGTTCGGTTTGCTACATCATAGGATTACGAAAGGATATTCGAGCTAAAATCGGCAAGCAACCAGGTGATAGCGTGTTAGTTACTATAAGAGAGAGGCAGTAATGATCAAGCATATAAAAAGTCATAGGATAAGCATAAGAGAACAAACTTTTGCATTTTCTACATTATTATGTTATAATAACTATGCGAGCTAATTCATGGTATCTCAAAAAGCTATAAGTATATGATGTTAAACTTGATATTGTAAACTATTAACATGAATTAATCCACCAGTTTTCTGGTGGATTTCTATTTATTAATAGAAGAAAGAACACTCGTGACTTTAGTAATGAGAAGTTCAAAAGATAAGAAAGGAGCTACTAATGGAAACCAATAAAATAGATAATAAGTTATTAAAAGCAGAAATAGTAGAAGAAAAAGCTCAGACAGCTTCTTTGAGTGGTTTAGATTCGGTGAGGGATTACTTAGTTGCAGCGGCAAAAGCACCACTCTTGAAGGCAGAAGAGGAGATAGAGTTAGCTAAAAGAATAGAGGAAGGAGATCAGGAAGCAAAAAACATCCTGATTTGTTCAAATCTTCGTCTTGTTATTAGTATTGCAAAAAAATACGTAAAAACTCATACCTTATCTTTCTTGGATTTAATCCAAGAAGGTAACTTAGGATTAATAAAAGCTGTTGATAGATATGAACATGATAAGGGCTTTCGTTTTTCCACTTATGCGACATGGTGGATTAGGCAGGCTATCACACGGGGAATAGATGATCAAGATCGCATAATTCGTATTCCGGTTCATATGAGTGGGATTGTTCGTAAGGTGCTGAGAACTGCTCAAGACATGATTCAAGAAGGTGATGAGTCACCTGATAATAAATGTATTGCAAAGAATCTTGGAATATCTGAAGAGAATGTTGAGCGAGCGTTTCAATTAGCGGCTCATCCCATATCTTTGGAAACACCTATTGGTGACGAAGGAAATTCTTACTTAGGAGATTTTGTTGAAGCAACCAATGTGGTTACTCCTGAGGAAAGCGCAGAAGAGAATTCTTTGCAAATGGAAATAAACAAGCAATTACAGACATTAAGTGAACGTGAGCAAAAGATTCTGGAGATGCGTTTTGGCCTTAATAATAAGGAACAGCAAACTCTTGAGCAGGTTGGCAACTATTTTGGCTTAACACGTGAACGAATTAGGCAGATCGAAGCAAAGGCTTTAAAAAAGCTTAGACATCCTAATCGTAGTAGATATTTAATTGATTATGTAATGTAAGCGCAAATGTAGACAAAACAACACAGAATCTGCAATTTTATATTGTTTTTCCTCTTGTATAATAATATTAGGATATTTAATTCTTGTCCAAAAATTGCTTACGGTACTCCTTTGGCATCATATTCAATTCCTTTTTAAAGG
>SHOH01000008.1:3358-4417 GCA_004294845.1 Anaerolineaceae bacterium | reverse complement strand
TCCAAAAATTGCTTACGGTACTCCTTTGGCATCATATTCAATTCCTTTTTAAAGGTATAGGAAAAATAGCTAGTACTTTGGAAACCACAGGATAATGCGATTTCATTGATGGATCTATTAGTATCTCGTAGCATCTCACAGCTTTTTTGCAATCTGTAATGCTTGAGATAATTGATAGGAGTCTGTGCGATGTATTGACTAAAAAGAGAACAGCAGCGGCTTCTACACACAGCACCGGCGGCCGCTATATCCTCCAGAGTTATTTTGTTCTCATATTGGCTCTGTATAAATCCTGTCATTTTGGCTAGAGTTAACCAGGTCCACCCATCCGATGCTTCCTGATCGGAGACTGATATGTTGTCGGATATATATAAACATAGTTTTGAAGCCTCAGACAATAATTGAAAGGGATTCGGGTTTTGCTGATGCATACTTTCATATATACGATTTATAAGATCTAAAACCTCACTTTGATATGGGGTTTTTCTGCTTAGAAGGATAAAGTCTTCTGCTTCTTTGCCGAACTTTACAGACCAATAATTATGTACAAAACTTACATGTTCCGAAAAGAGGGATGGATGAATCCCAACTACAATAAAGATACAATTTTTACATTCAGTTGAAAAACCGTAATGAAGTCTTTTGCTATTTACAAATATCCCTTCACCCTCATGAATTGTTACTATCTGTCCGTTGATGTAATAGTCCATGGAACCTTCCAATATTAATATAAATTCTATATCATGATGCCAATGTAATGAAGCTGCATAACGGTCAAACTGCTCAAGCTTTCCCTTATTAACATAAAGTGGAAAATCATTTTGATTATATCTCAATCTTTCCGATAAATCAGAAAAAACCTCTAATTGATATTTCATATTATATTCTCCTTTTCCCCAATTACAAGCATATATAATGGACCGATATTATGACAGAATATACGTTTTTGATATTATTATACCATATTATTATAGAAAATGACCTATATATAATATACAATTTTGATAGTCTCTAAAAAGGAAAGGAGCTTTCAATATTGCCCAAAATTGAGTCAAGTAA
>SHOH01000008.1:0-3258 GCA_004294845.1 Anaerolineaceae bacterium | reverse complement strand
AAGGAGTTAATTAGAATTGTTATTCCTGTAGCATTACAAAATCTAATATCAGCAGCAGTAGTATCAGCTGATATTCTTATGATTGGATATGCCGATCAGACAGCTATGTCTGCAGTATCTTTGGCAGGACAAGTGACCTTTGTATTAACCTTATTTTACTATGGGCTTTCAACTGGTTTAAGTATCTTAACAGCTCAATACTGGGGAAAGAAAGATTTTAAAGCTATTCAGAGAGTACTGAGCATAGCAAGCCGTTTTTCTGTATTCATTTCCTTGATATTTTTTGTGCTATCTATTGGCTTTCCTGAATTACTGATGCGAATCTATACCAATGACATCGAAATTATAGCATATGGGAAGATATACTTAAGGCCAGTGGCCGCTTCTTTTTTGGCGATGAGTATCTCACAGATGTATTTAAGCATGTTAAAGAGTATTGAAAACACAAAACTTAGTGCATGTATAAGTTCGACAAGTCTCATTGTCAATATTGTGCTGGATGCCCTATGTGTATTTGTTTTATTTAAGGGGAGACCGGAAATGGCAGTTATTGGTGTTGCGATTGCAACGGTAATAGCCAGATTAATTGAAGTGACATGGTGTATCGTACACTCTGTTACGAAAGGACATATTCGATTTAATCTCCCGGTAAGGGATACTATGCAAGAGCAGTTGAAAAAGGACTTTTTTAAGTATACTTTACCTGTACAAGCAAACTTTATTGTTTGGGGTGGTGCATTAACCTTAACGGCAACAATAATTGGCCGCATTAATCCTGATATGGTTGCTGCAAATGCTACTGCTTCAGTTATAAGAAATCTTGCGGTTGTATTTTGCGGTGGTATTGCAACCGGTGGTTCAGTGCTTATCGGTAAGTATTTGGGGCAGCAAAATATTGACACTGCTAAAAGAGCCGGTAACCGAATTAGCCAATATGCACTTATCTTCGGTATATTTGCTGGGCTTACTGTTTTACTATTAAAACCTATTGTATTTCAACTTGTCAATCTAACGGACACAGCCATCTACTATCTGAATGGTATGCTCAATGTTTCAGCTATATACTGCATAGGCAAATCCTTGAACTCAACTATAATTGGAGGTGTTTTCCCTGCAGGTGGAGATTCCAAATTTGGATTCTTATGCGATACTATTGTGATGTGGGGAATTGTATTGCCCCTTGGGTTTTTAAGTATATATGTTTGGCAATTGCCACCACTTTGGATATATATTATTATTAACTTAGATGAGCTCATAAAGCTTCCTGCCGCATTGATTCGATACAAGCAATATAAGTGGTTGAAAAATATCACAAGGGATTTCGATTAATGTTATTTTGTTATTAGGTATTTATTTATATATACATAGAAATTTAAAACATGTTAGGAGGACGACCATATGACTATGAGAGAAAGAATAGCAAGTGGAAAGCTGTTTACCGATTACTGTGAAGGGTTGCCAGAGGATCGGGCTAATGCAAAACGTAGAATGAAAGCTTTTAATCTGACTGGACCGGATGAATTGGATGACCGGATGAAGTTAATGACAGAAATCTTTGGAAAGGAAACACGTGCTTGGATAGAGCCTCCATTTTATTTCTGTTATGGTACTAATATTGAATTGGGAGATATGTGTTATATTAATTTTAATTGTAATTTTGTAGATGATGGAAAAATTACTATAGGAAATAAGGTTATGTTTGGACCCTCGGTTAATATCGCTACAGTTGGACACCCTATCAATCCTAATTACCGTGAATATATGTTTACAGATCCTGTAACCATCAAGGATAATTGCTGGATAGGAGCAGGGGTTACAATATTGCCAGGGGTAACCATAGGTGAAAATACCGTGATTGGTGCAGGTAGTGTCGTAACCGGTGATATCCCTGCGAATGTAATTGCAGTAGGTAATCCCTGCAGAGTTCTTCGTGAATTCAATGAAGATGATATGAAATATTATTATAAGGATCGTATGATTACAAAAGAAGACCTAGAAGAAGAGGCAAAACTAAGATAGTAGACATTATATATAGTGATGCGGCTGATTAGAATGAACCATTCTATATCAGCCGCTTTTCATAGTTAATAATTTTTTAAAGAGGAAGGTACATTTCATATTGTGCGAGTTCTTGTTTTTTAAAATTATGCTTAAGTAAAAAGTTAATCAAGCTTGCATTGTTTGTCAGGCTGATACTTAGCTCACTCAAATTCAACTTCCGAGTTGCAGTAGCTATCATACTTGCAGCTATATGTTTGTGTCTATAGGACGGTTTGGTCCAAACGATATATATATTTCCTTGAAGGCTTATGCACAAAGCACCGACAAGCTTTGTACCGTCGTATACTCCATAATAGGTTAGGTTATCAAGTAGCTCAATATAATCCAAGCTGTTTTGCCAGTTGATGTGAATATCAGCCAGATAAACGGATAAAGCTTTTACATCCTCAAAAGTTATTTCTTGTACTTTAATGGATGAATCCAATTTAAAGTCAATACTATTACCTTGATGATATCTGTAATAATTCAGGTTGTAAATAATCTCATATCCGAGCTTTTTGTAAAAATTAATAGCCTTATTATTAACCACCATTACTTCTAAAAACATTTGCTTGCAGTTGTTTTCAAGAGCTATCTGCTTATGATATTTATAAAGTTCCTTAGCAATGCCTTGATCCCTATAATCCGGATGAACACAGAGAGTACCACACCTTAAGGTTCTTATATTTTCATAATTTCTGATACCACCAAGTATAAGGCCAACGGGATTAACATCATCATAGGCTATATATGATTTATCGAGTTGGTTACCCTCGGGCCCAAAAAACTTTGCTTGAAAGGTTTCTATAGGCATTTCCATTTTTAAAAAGTAATCTGAAAATCCCATTTGGAAGGCATTATATACATCCTCAAATCTAACAATACTACAGTTTATATAGTTAATCATAGATTTCTCCTTTATTTATAAACGTAATTTCTGCTTTTAATATAAATATAGAATATCACATTATCTAATTGACTTTCAATAATAGTTATTTTAACTATAAATTCCCTAAGATTTATTGTATAATAAATGAGATTGCATGTCCCAAGTATTTTATAAAAGAATAGAAGCAGGAATGAACGATTATAAAGAAGTAAATAGGGAGGAAAATATGATATGACTTGGTGGATTGTTGCAACCTTATGTGCTTTCTTTATAAAGGGATTATGCGGCTTTGCTAATACATTAGTATTTACAACAATCTTGACTTTTGG
>SHOH01000267.1 GCA_004294845.1 Anaerolineaceae bacterium | reverse complement strand
TAGCGAAGTCCGCCAGCATGATTTGCCGAAGGCATAAAGCTGCTGCCAAGTGTATACATTTTAGCCAGAGGAGTTACTCTGCCTGTATCACAAAAGTCATATGCATATCGTCCACGGGTTAGAGATGGGCAAGAGGCAGGTTCTACTGCCACGATTCTTGGAGAGGCCTTTCCAGTGAGTTTATCTTGCATAAAGGGAGCAATAAGACCTCCGATATTGGAGCCACCACCGGCGCAACCTATAACAATATCAGGATACTCATCCAGCATTTCCATAGCCGTTTTACTTTCTAGCCCTATAATGGATTGATGAAGTATAACTTGATTAAGAACGGAACCAAGCACATAACGCCTCCCTGGGGTAGATACGGCTTTCTCTATTGCCTCTGATATGGCACAACCTAAGCTACCGCCTGTATTAGGGTCATTTTTTAGTATAGCTTCGCCTACCTTAGTGGTCATGCTTGGGCTTGGTATAACTTCAGCATCAAATGTCTGCATAACAGTTTTTCGGAAAGGCTTTTGTTCATAAGATACCTTTACCATAAAGACGGTAAGGTCGAGATTGTAGAATGCGCAGGCTTCAGCAAGCGCGGTTCCCCATTGACCCGCTCCGGTCTCGGTTGTCAGACCGGTAAGTCCTTGCTTCTTAGCATAATAAGCCTGTGCAATGGCTGTATTTAGCTTGTGACTACCGGATGTGTTGTTGCCTTCAAACTTGTAATAGATTTTTGCAGGTGTTTTTAAGGTTTTCTCTAAATTGTAAGCGCGAATCAAGGGCGATGGACGATACATCTTGTAAAACTCCAGAATTTCCTCGGGGATATCAACATATCTTGTTGTATTATCCAGCTCTTGATTTGCAAGAGCTTCGCAAAAGACCGGATATAGTTCTTCTACCTTTACCGGCTTTAAGGTAGTAGGATTTAGAAGAGGATCAGGCTTTACATTCATATCAGCCCGTAGATTATACCATTGCTTAGGCATTTGCTCCTCTGTAAGATATAGTCTGTGTGGAATTTTCTTTGCCATAATAAATCTCCTTTCATATATTTGGTGTTTTTGGGTATAAAAAAAGCCCTTGTTCCAGTCTTTACTGGGACAAAAGCTAAGCTTGCTTCTGCGGTACCACCCGGTTTGGTGCAAATGCACCCACTTGTTCCATGTACAAACATACATGCTCCCTTTATAACGGATGGAGATTCCGTCAGGCATTACTCATCAGATGTGATCTGATTTTCTTCCTGCCCTCGTAAGTCCATTCAATATAACATTTATTGCTACAATTTCACCCTCTGTAGCTCTCTGTAAATAAATTGTAATATCTACTATTCTTACTCAACAGTTTATGGTAAATATATACTTTTTATCATTATATACACCTGGTAATAAAATGTCAACATAAAATTAAATATATTTATTTAAGTAAAATATAA
>SHOH01000128.1:5228-7674 GCA_004294845.1 Anaerolineaceae bacterium | reverse complement strand
ATGCCAAGTCGTTTCATGAGATATAGGTATTCTTGCTGCCCCGAATTCCCCGTAATAAATCCCTTTGGGATCGAAATAGTGGGTGTACACTCTTCCGCCTATTCGACTATCGGATGCTTCAAAGATGGTTATATCTGCGCCTAATTTACGAAGCTCAAAGGCCGCTGCCATACCGGCAATGCCTCCGCCAAGTATACCTATTTTAATATCCTTTAGTTTGCCGGGTTTAACATAGCTGGTGATGTCGGGCGGTGGACTTAAATTCTTAATTATGTAATCAAAATCCTCGGATCTATTATCATGCTCAAGAGCTTTCCTTAGCATTTCATGTCTATCTTCATCGGTAGGATTATTAGCTTGATTTACTGGAATCTGCATCCTTATACCTCATAAATATATTACTGTTTAAATATATTGCCGATACCGTCAGAATATAACAAAAAGAACCAAGCCTTATCTTATAAATCTACATAAGAAAAACAGATTGTACAAAATGTGACAACCTAAAATTATATACCAAATTGTGATAACATCACAGAAACCTATGCAGTATAGTGGTATATTAGAGCCATCAAAGAAATAAATTAATGTATAAGGAGGAAATAATATGGCTTCAGTTAAGATAACAAAACATAATTTTGAGGAAGAAGTATTAAATTCAAAGGAACCGGTTTTACTGGATTTTTGGGCAGCCTGGTGTGGGCCATGTAGAATGGTATCACCTACAATTGAGGAGATAGCAAAGGAAACCGAAGGAGTTAAAGTTGGCAAAATCAATGTAGATGAAGAGAGCGAGCTTGCTGCTAAATATAGTATCATGAGTATTCCTACCATTATGGTTCTTAAGGAAGGAAAGGTATCTGCTACAGCGGTTGGCGTTCGTCCGAAAAATGATTATTTAAAAATGCTTCAGGTTTAATATCAAGAGTCGGATTAATAAAACGTTGATAATTGACTAAAATATCTCGCTGAGTTATACTATATTTGATGTATCATACACTCATAGATATACCCTTAGGAGGTTACAGAAAGGAGAGAAGGATTTGCACAAAGCACCAAAGTTTTATAGATGCAGAGCTTGCGGAAATATTATAGAAAAGCTATATGATTCAGGAGTACCGGTAGTATGTTGCGGTGAAGAGATGGAGGAACTAGTTGCAAATACGGTTGATGCAGCAAAAGAAAAGCATGTACCTAGCGTGTCCGTAGTCGGTAATATCGTTCAGGTAGATGTAGGAGATGTACTCCATCCTATGGAGGAAAAGCATTATATCATGTGGATTTATCTTCATACTAAGAAGGGTAGCCAGAGGAAGGATCTGCTTCCCGGTGAAGAACCCAAGGCAGTGTTTGCACTGGATGATGATGAAGTAATCGCCGTATATGAGTACTGTAATCTTCATGGTTTATGGAAGAAGGATATAGCAATATAAATTAATAGAAGGAAAATACATGCGATATAAATATGTTGCATGTATTTTTTTGCTATTCTATGGATTTTACAGTTTAGGTAAAGTATAATGTGTAAAGGAGACTTTTGAGGAGGTAAAACTTCCGTTGTAATTTATGGAATATTTTTATCTATTGAGGAAGTTTAGACCTCCGTTATTAGCAACGAAAGTTTATCAGTTTTTGAGGAGGTAAAACCTCCGTTATTAGCAACGAAAGTTTATCAGTTTTTGAGGAGGTAAAACCTCCGTTATTAGCAACGAAAGTTTATCAGTTTTTGAGGAGGTTTGTATTGGACGCAAAAAATGGGTATTATCAGGAAACTTTAAAGTTTTGGAAGGATCTAACAGAGGAACAGAAGACCTTATTAAATCAGTCCATAATTAAAAAGCAATTTACTAAAGGTGAAGCAATGCGTAGCGGTAGTGAGAACTGTTCGGGCCTTTTTCTAATTGAAAGCGGACAGATTCGTGCTTATATTGTCTCTGAAAATGGTAAAGAGATAACACTTTATCGTTTGTTTGATAGAGATGTGTGTATTTTTTCTGCCTCCTGCATTATGAAGAATATTAGCTTTGATATATTCATAGAGACAGAAAAGGAGACTACTGCTTATCTTATACCAACTTCGATATTTGATAAGCTCTCCAAGGAATCTATGGCAGTGCAAGTATTTTCAAATGAACTGATGGCCTCCCGTTTTTCTGAAGTAATGTGGATTATGGAGCAGGCATTGTTTATGACATTAGATAAAAGGCTGGCTATTTTTTTATTGGAACAGTCTAATATTGAGGAAACAGACAATATCGAAATCACCCATGAGAAGATTGCTAATCATCTTGGTTCTGCAAGAGAGGTGGTAACTCGAATGTTAAAATATTTCCAGGATGAAGGAATGGTATTACTAAGCAGAGGAAAAATCAACATATTAGACCGTAAAAAGCTGGAGCAGATTACAATGTACTAAAATTATGATATAGATATATATAGTTACGAA
>SHOH01000128.1:0-5128 GCA_004294845.1 Anaerolineaceae bacterium | reverse complement strand
GGAGGTAAAACCTCCGTTATATATTACGAATTGAATACACCATTACGAAGGAGGTAAAACCTCCGTTATATATTACGAATTGAATACACCATTACGAAGGAGGTTATATAATGCGATTGACATTTTTGGGGGCTACTCATGAGGTGACGGGAAGCTGTTTTTATCTGGAAGCCTGTGGTAAGCATATCCTGATTGATTGTGGTATGGAGCAGGGTAGGGATTCATTCGAAAATCAGGAGTTGCCTATATCTGCGGCATCGGTAGATGCTGTTCTACTGACTCATGCTCATATAGATCATTCGGGTAAGCTACCCATGCTATATAGCCAGGGCTTTAGAGGTGAAATTCATACAACCGGTGCGACCAGTGCCCTATGCGATATTATGCTCCGTGACAGTGCTCATATCCAGATGTCTGAGGCAGAATGGAGAAACAGAAAGGGAAAACGTGCAGGCGGTAAGTCTTATGTTCCCATATATGATATGGAAGATGCGATGGCTACTATCCGCATGTTTGTGCCTCATGAATATAATGAAAAGTTCGAATTATATGACGGTATTGAGGTACGTTATATTGATGTAGGACATTTACTAGGTTCAGCCAGTATTGAAGTCTGGATAACTGAGGATGGTGTTACTAAAAAGATTGTATTCTCAGGTGATATAGGCAATATCGACCAACCTCTTATTAATAATCCGCAGTATATTAATGAAGCTGATTATGTCGTTATGGAATCCACCTACGGGGATAGAGATCATGATATACCTCCTGATTATGTAGGTGAACTGACACAGATTATCCAAGAAACCTTTGACAGAGGCGGGAATCTGGTTATTCCGTCCTTTGCAATAGGAAGAACTCAGGTGCTTCTTTATTATATCAGGAAAATTAAAGAAGATGGGCTAATAAAAGGACATAATAATTTTAGGGTATATGTGGATAGTCCACTGGCCATAGATGCTACTCATATTTATGAGAAGAATATTTTCGGATATTTTGATAAGGAATCTATGGAATTAGTCAAGGCAGGAATTAATCCGATAAAATTTCAGGGTTTAACAACATCCATAACCTCAGATGAGTCTAAGGCGATTAATTATATAGATGAGCCAAAGATTATAATCTCAGCTGCCGGTATGTGTGATGCCGGAAGGATCAGGCATCACCTCAAACATAATCTTTGGAGAGAGGATAGCACAATTCTTTTTGTTGGACATCAATCCGAAGGGAGCTTAGGCAGAATAATTTTGGATGGTGCACCTGAGGTTAAGCTTTTTGGTGAAATCATAACAGTAAATGCTCATATTCGCAGATTACATGGTGTCAGCGGTCATGCAGACAGAAAAGGACTGCTAAAATGGTTAGATGCTTATGAAAAGAAACCTGAAAGAGTCTTTGTGGTACATGGTGACGAACAGGTATGCACTATGTTTACAGAATATATTAGAGATGAGCTAGGACATAATGCATACGCTCCTTATAGCGGAACTGTAGTTGACCTTCTGCGAAATGTAATAGTTGTTGAAGGTATGCGGATACCTATTACTAAGAAGGAAGACAAACCGAGGACATCTACAGTATTCGAACGATTGGTGAATGCAGGAAAGCGGCTTGCAGTTGTTATTCAACGTAATAAGGGAGGCACTAATAAGGATCTAGCAAAATTCACAAATCAAATCAATGCACTCTCTGATAAATGGGATAGATGACTGTAACTAGCAACACTAAATTATACATTATAGGTGACTAACTTGAAAAAAAATAATGCACTTACTTTAAAGCCTGTAAGAACAATTGTAATAATAATTCTTATAGCATTTGTACTCATTCTGGCATGCTTTATATCTTTAAGAGAATATGCGGCTAAAAGAGACTATGAAGATAAAATACTTCTTAATCTATATGGAAAGCAGAGGATGTATACTCAAAGTATCAGTAAGGATGCAGGTTTAATTTATACTTTCTTACTAAACCAAAATGCTAATAATAATGACTTGTATATTATCGAAAATGGCTACCGTATAGATGATATTAGAGAAAGCCTAAGAAACTCCAAGCAGTCTTTTTTGGAAATTTTCGAAGCCACACAAAGTGGTTATTTGACTTGGGATTCTTATGAGCTTAATTTTAGTGGCTTTATATCAAAGGCATCATCTCATATAGAGGATATAAAAAATCTTTGGTTAAACTTTGATAATGCAATTATGATTATTTTAGAAGCAGATGAAATTAATAGTGAAGTAACAGAAGCAGCCTTATATATTAATAATCATAATTTAGAACTTCTGGACTATAGCGAGCAGATTCAAGAGATTATCCTTAATGAGTCAATTAAATCCTCAGGAAGAATGGAGATGCTTTTTCGTGTCCTTATTGTTCTTTTCAGCGCTATTACCATAATAGCTTTATTTCATTTGGTCAGATTCATTATTCTACCATTTAACCAGTTATACCAAGGATTATCCCAGATTGGTCTGAGTGAGATTCCTGTAAAGCCCGGTTTTCCGACCAAGAAAAAGGTTATCCCTATGGTAAATGAAATTAGTGATATATTCCTCAAAATAGAGGATTTAATATCATTAATTCAGAATATGAATAATAATTCTTCATTTACTGAGATATTGGATTTTATTAATACAACCTTCTCGAAGATTATTCCATATAACTACATTGGGATCGCCCTATTAAGTGATGATAAAACCCAGCTAAGTGCATCCTATGGAGTATCTGATGGGCTGGTACTAGGTCTCCCAGAGAATTTAATGGGTTTGTCATTCGAATTAAATGAAACAAGTCTTGAGGAACTGATCCAGTCCGGCTCTTCGAGGATTATCAATGATCTTGAAGCATATGCAGCGGACAAACCAAAGAAGACATATAATCAAATTATTTTAAATGCAGGGATTCGAGCATCCATTACACTACCCCTAAAGGTATCCGGGAAACCGGTAGGGATAATTTTTTTCTCCAGCATGAATAAGAATGTATATCATGAAGGACACCTGAACTTTTTAGAGACTCTAGCAAATAGCATAGCTATAAGCTTTTATCAGACTACATATATTGATAATATTATATATAGCAGTGTACTGGCACTGGCTAAGCTGGCGGAAGCTAGGGATTCTGATACCGGAGAACATCTCGAAAGAATGAAGACATATTCACGAATAATTGCAGAGACACTCCATGAGAATGATATGTATGCCAATCAGGTAACCTGGGAATTTATAAACAATATAGAGCGGTACAGTCCCCTCCATGATATTGGTAAGGTTGGTGTAGCAGATAGCATTTTGCAAAAACCGGGTAATCTTACCAAAGAAGAATTTGAAGAAATGAAAAAGCATGCTCTTTATGGTGCAGAGGTATTAAGGTACGCAGAGCAAAATATGGAGAGGCAAGGCCATAGCTTATTTGGCTTAGGGATAGAGATAACAGAAGGTCATCATGAAAAATGGGACGGTTCCGGGTATCCTTATGGTAGAAAGGGCCTTGAAATACCTCTAAGTGCAAGAATTGTGGCAATCGCAGATGTCTTTGATGCTTTAACAAGCCGAAGACCATATAAAGAACCATTTTCACCAGAGGAATCCTTCAAAATAATTGAAGAAGGAAAAGGAAAGCATTTTGATCCTGATATAGTTGATCTGGTTATGGCGAATAAGTATCGCCTGAAAAAAGCGTATAAAAATTTCGCAACCGTCCCTCATTAGTTACATGTATTAGTTATTTAACTGTCTGGATCTAGATTGATTTTTGATAAGGGGTCATTAGGCTTCTTGAATTGATC
This sequence comes from Anaerolineaceae bacterium, assembly GCA_004294845.1. Lineage (GTDB taxonomy): Bacteria > Bacillota > Clostridia > Lachnospirales > Lachnospiraceae > Mobilitalea. The sequence continues at coordinate 1,338 of SHOH01000128.1, read as the reverse complement.
CAGTCTCATCTCGTAAACCATATCATTGACCTTGTCATACATCCTCTTAGTGCCTTCTACTGAGGGGTGATAGCTAAATGCCATGGACGGGTTGATTCCCAGCTTATGGCTTTCGGCAGCTACGTCTATATTTGCGCCCATGAATATGAACTGCCAATTATATACTTCTTTTTGTCTGGATATCATATTCTTAACTTTATCATAGGTGAACTCCTTACTGGAATTTTCCAAGCCATCAGTTGTAATAACGAATACAACCTTGCTGGGATGCGCTTCCAAGGTAAGGTGCGAGAGACGAAAATTCACATCAATTATAGTCTTTCCGACTGCATCCAGAAGAGCTGTGGAGCCTCTTGTGTAATATTCCTTCTCTGTAAGAGTAACAGTAGCGGCATCGATACCGTTATGAAGGATTTCATACTTATCATCAAATAATATGGTTGTCAAGTGAGTCCTACCAAGACTGGATTGTTTCTTAATAAAGCTGTTATAGCCACCGATAGTATCTGATTCCAAGCCTGTCATCGAACCACTACGATCAAGTAAAAAAATTATTTCGGTTAGATTTTTATCCATATTAGTCCTCCGTTCTTAATTTTAACAAAGTGACATGTTATGGTATAATTGTATATTATAATTTATCTGTAATGGTCGCCTGGCAGGCGACATTTTCAGAGCCGATATAATATGGGAGATAACCATGGAGAAACAGCTATTATTTGAATTAAAATTATATATAGAAAAACATAAATCCGAAGATATTATAAAAGATACAGATTATATATATGATAATATTATGCCTATGAAAAGCGCTGTTAGAATGGATAAAGCGTATTATGAGGAGGCATTGCCAAAGGATAAAAAGCCTGATGATAATACTTGGCTTGAGAGATTTCGTAAGAAATCTGTACCTAAGGTAAAAGAGCGGGATGAAGATATATACTCTAGGAATATCATATCTGAGGAAGAGGAGCTAGAGGATTACATTAATAAAGAAAAGAGTAATGAAACCTTTACTAGCAAGCTTTTGCAATATATTGACAGATCCGAACTATCAGATGCAGATATATATAAAAAAGCGGGAATTGATCGAAGGCATTTTTCAAAAATTCGCTGTGATAAACATTATCAGCCCAAAAAAGCTACAGCTATTGCGTTGTGCATGGCTCTTCAACTAACAATTGAGGAAACCGTGGATCTGCTAGGTATGGCAGGGTATTCACTATCCAGCAGTGATACAGGTGACTTGGTGGTAAAGTTCTGTATTGAAAGAAAAATTTATGATTTAATTGAAGTAAATGAAGCATTGGACTATTTCGGACAGAAATTATTAGGAGT
>SHOH01000266.1 GCA_004294845.1 Anaerolineaceae bacterium | reverse complement strand
TCATATTTAACATCCAGCCTGTCTCTCTCTATATAATCCTGAACCAGCTTATTAAACTCAGTACTTGGGACAATTGCTTCAAAGCGTCTTGTATTTGAAATCTTGCCGCTGACAATAGACATTCCGTTGTTATCCGACACTGTAACTTCTTTTACTCTGCCGCTTTCTATTTCTGCGACCAACTGAGTATAGGACAGTCTATCTTTAGCAGGTTCAGCATTTTGAATTATCAATACAAACATATATATAATGATAATTATCAATATATAAAAGCTTATGCCCCTTACAAATTTCTTCAACATTTACCCTCCTCCCTAGAGATATGAATCAACAAACAACAAAGATATTTTAGCATAATGAATCTTAAATTACAATATCGCAATAGGCAAGCTAATTAGCTTTCCCTTGGCTTCGAAGCCCTACCCAAAATCTCGTATCTCGCATCTCGTGACTCGTGACTGAAAGATGTGACTATGTCACATCTTTTGTATATACCTCTGGTTTAAGCACACATACATAAGGAAGGTTCCTGTAGTTTTCTCCATAATCCAAACCATAACCTACGACAAACTCATCGGGGATTTTGAACCCTACATATTCTATATCTACTTGTGCCTTTCTCCTGTCAGGTTTATCAAGAAGACTGCAAATCTTAACACTCTTAGGATTCCTGGTTTTAAAGTTTTCTACGAGATAGCTCAGGGTAAGACCTGTGTCCACAATATCTTCTACAATGAGGACATCCTTCCCCTCAATTTCTCTTTCCAGATCCTTTATTATCCTTACAACTCCTGAGGACTTGGTTGTAGTTCCATAGCTTGATACTACCATGAAGTCCATGGTCAGCGGTAAATCTATCGCTCTTACCAAATCAGAAAGGAATAGCATGCAGCCTTTTAGTATTCCTACTATCAGCAGATCTTTTCCTTTATATTCCTCCGTCAACTGCTTGCCCAGTTCCTTAACTTTTTTTGCTATCTCCTCTTCACTTATCATTATACTTTTTATATCATTTAACACATTGCTACCTCCTTATGTATTTTATCAAAAGAGCATCTAAAGTATCATTTGTAATTTTATACTTTTCGCTTAGTCTTCCCCCTACAATCCATACAATTTCATTTCCATCAGCAATAAGCTCAAGTTCATCCCTTTCCTCTTTAGGTACTTTCTCATCAATCAGGTATTCCTTGAGCTTCTTAGTTCCTTTCATTCCTATGGGAGCAAACATATCTCCTGTTCGCCGGTATCTCAAGGCAAGCCCATCCTTAATCTTTGAAGTGTCAATATAGATAATGTCTTTTTGCCCTCTAAGCTCTCCTATTTCCTTTGCCTTTTTTCTTTCTACTGTTATGCAGCCCTTATCTGTATAAATACTATTATCATAGTCATATTTTAACTTATAATAACACTTTTTATCAGCCTTAACAATATTTTTTGCCAG
>SHOH01000265.1 GCA_004294845.1 Anaerolineaceae bacterium | reverse complement strand
CTTCTTTTACTCTGAGATAGCGTAAATTGGCTTTAATTAATATAATTCATTATTGATGTCTTTGCATTAAAAAAGGATCAAATCCCTTAATTGTGATAGTAAGGAATTCTAATCCTTTTTAAGATAGAGCATCGCTTGCCTCGGACAATTATTGTCCGAGGATTTCTGCTCTGTATTTTGCAAGTAATAAATCAACCATACGACCATAGCTCTTGACACCGTCTGCTTGAGCGTTTGCCTTGAGGTAAGTGTCATTAATCTTATTGGATACCGTACTTATCACTGTATCCTCATATTTTACCCAATATTCTGAATTCGCACGAATATCTTTTACAATTCCCTCCGAATATATATCTCTGATTTCAAAGTACAAATCAGTATCCTGACTATACAAGGCATTGCCGGATGAAATCAGAGCTAACATTGTGCTACTATACATTAATTCAATATTATCAGAACTTATACCAGCCAGATATGCTATATAATTAGCTTCATCTTCTCTCATAAACCCCCTCTGGTGTGCCATTTCGTGTAGCATGGTATAGGGGATTGCATAGTCCGTTATATCCACATTTACATTAGCTTCCATAGTAAATGGTATAAATATTCCAGTAATCTCAGCATGGGACATGAGCGGGGAAAAGAGCACTGGTTTCGGAGAGGCATATCTTCCTTTAAATACAGGATACTCTTTTGACAGGTTCTTCATGGCTTTATTTGCCTCTTTAGCAAGCTGGTAATTACTCATGGACAAATCAAATACATCATTATCATCCACCTTGGGTATCCTACTCCTAAAGTCATTTGCCTGCTCTGCCAAATGCTTTGTCAAATCATATAATTCTTCTACTGAGTATTTATCGATCTCCAAATTTGAATAATAAGTGAAAGAATATCTGTAATAATTAAGCCCTCCCAGTATTGTAAAGGAAAATAAAACTACACTTAAAGAGCATAAAATATTAATTAAGCCTTTAGCTACGTTAATCTTAATATTATCTTTATCTTTAACTAAATGTATTATAAATTTGATTAATAATGTTACTAGGATAATAGGCAATATAAGAATAAGAAGCTCTGCCATGGATATCGGTATTAGACCGGTAATAAGGGAAATAAATTGCGATAGCCATCTATAGACGTGTAAAGCATAGATTTGCTCAACGAAGAAGCTACTCTTTCTGGCTAACCATATAAAAAGTATAGACAAGGGGAATAATATTAATAAATAATTCCGTTTAAGTCTTAATAAATCTCTCAGGTTGCATCCCCCCTTCAATTATATAATCTTCACTCCTGTAATAATAGTATCATATCATACCCTTTTTTGCAATATATATGTTGATAAATGTTTCGAACAGACTGGATTATAGTCCAATTCTATGATAACATTTTAATAACCTGCTTGTCACGCAGTATTTATATGCCGCTTGTTCGGCAGATGGAG
>SHOH01000007.1:33438-41048 GCA_004294845.1 Anaerolineaceae bacterium | reverse complement strand
GACTATTTGCAGATTATAGCATCGCTGTACATATGCATAATGAACTATTAAATAAATGTTATCCATCACATATTGTATATCGTGAACCATGTTATTCTGTTATGGTAGGATCAAGTGAAAGTTTAGATTTAATTGCAGAACTAGAATATCTCTTACGTCTAGATGGATATAGTACAATAATAGTCACAAACAGTAGAGTATAATGCCGCTTACTAGTTACGGTCAATTACGGTAAAGTAATCTTGCTTTGCTTGACTTATAATATATTTTAATTTATAATTAGTGGGATGTTTTAATTGCATATAATAACAACGAAAGTGTGTGAATTATGATAAAAAGTATGACAGGCTTCGGAAGAAGCGAAGTTAGTAATGACGACCGCAAAATCACTGTAGAAATGAAGTCTGTTAATCACAGGTATTGTGATATTTCTATTAAGCTTCCTAAAAAGCTTAGCTTTTTTGAAGTTGGTATAAGGAACCTTTTAAAGAAGTATATCGGCCGAGGTAAGGTGGATGTCTATATTACTTATGAGGATTATACAGAAAATACTGTATGCGTTAAATATAATTCGGATCTAGCCAAAGAATATTATGATAATTTAGAAAAAATCAGCCAAGAATTCGGCATTGAGAATGATATAAGAGCCACAGTATTATCCAGATATCCCGATGTATTTACCTTAGAAGAACAGACTATTGATGAAGGAAAGCTTTGGGAACTGGTTGAAGAGGCAGTAGGCAATGCAGCTGAAGCCTTTGTAGAGACTAGAATAGCAGAGGGAGAGAACCTCAAGACTGACCTTAAAACAAAGCTGAATACAATGGCTAGCCTTGTAGATTTTGTTGAAGAAAGATCACCTGAGATAGTAAGTGAATATAGAAGTAAGCTTCTTGCAAAGGTTACAGAGCTTTTACAGGATACTAAGGTAGATGAAAGTATACTTCTTACTGAGGTAACCATATATGCTGATAAAATCTGTGTAGATGAAGAAACAGTTCGTCTAAAGAGCCATATCGTTAATATGATTAATACCCTAAACGAGAATGATAATGTGGGAAGAAAGCTTGATTTCATAGCACAGGAGATGAATCGAGAGGCCAACACTATATTATCCAAGGTCAGCGATATTGAGATAACTAACAAGGCTATTGACTTAAAAACCGAGATAGAAAAGGTCAGAGAGCAAATTCAAAATATTGAATAGAAATCATCGAAAAGAGGAATAGCTTTGAATAGGTTAATTAATGTTGGTTTTGGAAATGTAATTAATTCAAGTAAAATTGTTTCTATTGTCAGTCCGGACGCAGCTCCCATAAAAAGAATGGTACAGACGGCTAAGGATACAGGAATGGCTATAGATGCCACCTGTGGACGACGTACTAAAGCGGTTATAGTAACTGACAGCGGTCATTTGATTTTATCATCACTACTTCCTGATACGATTTCAGGCAGGGTAAATCAATATTATGATGAGAATCAAGATTTAATTTCTAACAAACATATTTAGTAGTAAATCATGTTATATAGTATATATTCATTAAATCACATCAGAAAGAAGGAGATTATATATGTTACATCCGTCATACACAGACCTCATGAAAATTGTTAATAGCGAGATAGAGCCGGGTGAACATCCCGTTGTCAATAGCAGGTATTCTATTGTGATAGCCACTGCAAAGCGTGCCAGACAACTTATTAACGGAGCAGATCCTTTAATTGATACTGACTATCCCAAGCCCCTATCAGTAGCAATTGAAGAACTATATGAAGGTAAGGTTAAGATAATCGGTGATGATGAAGTAGAGGAAGAAAGCCTGTAATTGTTATATTATGATGCAAGACTTCAGCACTTTCATATTTGACTTTATATGAAGGTGCTTTCTAGTTTCAGGATGAAATATAACATATGATTTTGAAAGGAAGAACATATGGATTTCAGACAAGAGGATGATAAAGATTTCGTTACTGAAATCAACGAGGATAATGCAGATGTCGTATCTGAATTAAATAATGTAGCTAAAACATCAGCAAAAAGCTTTCTTTTTGATTTGCTGTTTTATGCTATATTAATTTTTGTAAGTATATATATTATACCTAATTTTATATTGCAGCGGACTATTGTAGATGGAGAATCTATGGAGAACACTCTCTCGGACAATGATCATCTCTATGTAGAGAAAGTCTCATATAGACTAAATATGCTGGATCGATTTGACATAATTGTATTCTATCCCTTTGGCCGTGATAACGAAGAGTATTATGTGAAGCGTATTATTGGGCTACCGGGAGAAACCATTCAAATCAAGGATGGTTTAATATACATAGACGGTAAAATTCTTGAAGAGAATTATGGAAAGGAGCCCATACTTGATCCGGGAAGAGCAGCAAATCCTATAGTTATTGGTGATGATGAATACTTTGTTATGGGAGATAATCGTAATATCAGTAAGGATAGCAGATATGCAGTGGTAGGTAATGTAGCTAAGAAGAATATTGGTGGCAAGGCATTCTTTAGAATAAGTCCCTTAAAGGAATTTGGCCCCATTGATTAAGTAATGCTAGTAACTATATACTATTGAATTTTATATAAGTATAATTATATTTATAATAGGTAGAATATAGAATGCTCCGAAAGGACGGTCTTAATTCTTATGAAGGTTATTAAAGAACATATCAAAGCAGGGAGCTTTAAGCAGTTCTACCTGCTGTATGGGAGAGAATCATACTTAATAAAGCTCTACAGAGACAAATTAAAGGATGCGATTCTAGACGACTTAGATCAAATGAACTATTCCCGATTTGAAGGAAAGGACGTCGATCTTAGAGAGATACATGACATAGCCATGACCCTGCCCTTTTTTAATGATAAGAGAATGATTCTTATTGAGCAAAGCGGTCTTTTTAAAGAACAGAGTGATTTAGCCAAGCTTCTTTCAGAGGCACCCCAAAGTACAATATTTATATTTACAGAACAGGATGTAGATAAGCGAAATAAAGCATACAAGCTTATAAATGACCGGGGTACTGTAGCAGAGATGAAAGGTCTTGACGATAAAAACCTGAGGCTTTTTGTAGTGTCCTTATTAAAGCCCTCTGGAAAACAGATTACTCAGAATATATGTGATTATTTTTTAGATAAGACTGGCACCGATATGGATAATATTATTAATGAGGTTGAGAAGCTAATTAGTTACACCTTGGATAGAGATACTATTACCAAAGAGGATGTAGATAAGGTAGTTACCACTCAGATTACTGGAAAGATATTTCAGATGATGGATGCCATCGGTTTGAAGCAACAGGACAAAGCCTTGTCCCTATATTATGATTTGTTATCTGTCCGTGAAAAACCGTCGCATATTCTATTTCTAATGATGAGACATTTTAATATACTTTTACAGGTGAAAGATCTTTACACCCATGGGTATGCAGCTCAGAGCATTACCGAGAATGTAGGTGTTCCCGCCTTTACAATAGGTAAATATATAAGCCAAACAAAAAACTTTACGATAAAGCAGCTTCATAAATCATTGAAATTCGCTGCGGATACAGAGGAAGAGATTAAAACCGGTAGGATCAATGATAAGATAGGCGTTGAGCTTATGATTATAGGGTTTAGCCGGAAATAAAAAACATGGAAGCGTATCGAAGTGGTCATAACGAGCCGCACTCGAAATGCGGTTGTCCGCAAGGGCACGTGGGTTCGAATCCCACCGCTTCCGTTTTCTAAAAAGTCCACACAAGATTGTACTTGTTCGTGGACTTTTTTCATATATGTAAGAATATATAAAGTAATTTTAAGCAAAATACCAAGATAATACAATTTCTGTTTACAAAATATACTTTATCGTTTATACTAAAATCTATAACATAATATACTTTAGACCGCGTAAGTACTATTTATTAACATCATGCAAGTCTCGAAAAAGTTTATAAGGTTAACTGTATTAAAAATATAAAATAAAGTTGGGAGGATTATAATTATGGCTTTTTGTTCAAATTGTGGATCACAACTGGATGCGAACACCAATGCCTGTCCTTCATGCAGTGTGCAGACAGGGCAAAATAATACAACAAATTATACTCAAGGTGCTCCGTCACAACAACATTATACTCAAGGTGCTCCGTCACAACAACATTATACTCAAGGATCTCCATCACAACCAAATGTATTTCAAAAGATGAATAACACAAGAGATACTACAGCAGAATATGATCCAAGAGATATTGCTGATAATAAGATTATGGCGCTTCTCTCTTATTTAGGGTTATTGGTATTAATACCGATGTTCGCAGCTCCTAAGAATTCTAGATATGCCCGCTTCCATGTGCAGCAAGGCTTTACACTATTTTTATTATACATAGGCCTTGCAATACTTAATTTTTTAATGGGCTTTATTAAAACAACCCGTTATATATGGGGAGTTCCCTATCAAGCTACTCCTGGAATTGTTATATTTATAGGTTGGTTGTTAGGTATACCTCTCTTTATATTATCAATAATTGGAATTATAAATGCATATCAGGGAAGAGCAAAGGAACTGCCGATAATCGGAAAGTTCAAGATTTTAAAGTAAAAAGATATTATAGAGCAAATCATTAAGAGCTTTATCGGGAATATAACGATAGAGCTCTTTACGCTTAATATCCACGATAAGCGGATTAATCCAAGCAAAATCATTATAATAATCATTATAATAATGTTAATAAAATGCAACTATGGTACAATTTGCTTCGTCTAATATTCGAAAGATAATAATTGATTTAAATATTTTTAAATGAGAGGAGAGATGAAACGTGATTAGAAAATTTATGTCATTAATACTTTGTGTGGCATTGCTGTCTGGTTCGGCTTCTTCTAACATGATAGCCAAGGTTGAAGCAAATGAACCTGTGCCAGTACCTGTCATGGCAGAAGATGCAGTAAAACCTGAATCTGCATCCCTAGAAAGCAATGAGCCATCAGATAAAGCTCTGGAGGCGGCTATAAAAGCTGTTAAGCAAAAAATTGACATACCAAAGGAGTATTCAGAGTTCAATTATAGTTACTATGGCACGAATTCCTATTCAGGTGTTTACTGGACTTTGAATTGGAGAAAACCGACGGAATATAGCTATATTGATGTGAGCTTAGACAAGGACAACAATTTTATCTCCTATGCAACTTATAATTACTCGACAAGATATAGGAATATACCATCATATCTTAAAAATGAACTTCTGGATAAAGCGGAGGCTTTTATTAAGCAGATTGCTCCTGATATTTTTTCTAAAGTGGAATTTAAAAGCTCTACTTATGACGGAATATATAGTAATACCTATACTTATTATTTCCAGAGGAAAGAAAAAGATATTATCTTTCCGGATAATTCTATTTATGTTAAAGTAGATGCTGCTAGCGGAGAAATCAGGTCTGCTTCGATTGATTGGCTTAGAGATACCAAGATACCTTCCGGAGCTGTAAAGCTTACTAAGGAGGATGCAGCTAAGCTTATTGGTGAAAACCTTAATATGAAGCTAACCTATAAGACAAATTATTATAGAATATATGATAATGGTCAAAGTGACTTTGTTAAAAAGGCATTTTTAGTATATGAACCTGAACTTTCATATATCTCAATAGATGCTAATTCAGGTGAGGTGTATCTGACCAGATCTGAATGGGTAGAGATGGATTTTTCAAGAAATGAATCTGATTCCAAAGCCGAGGATTCAGCTGCTGGTGAAGCTCCTCAGAGGCTAACAGAAGAGGAGATAGCCAAGATACGAGAACTTGAGAATCTCATAACAAAGGATAAGGCCATTGATATTGTTACTTCCAATAAATACTTGCATATTGATGATAGTCTTCTTACCTATACAGCAACCTTGAATCAATCATACTCTTCTAAAGCTAAGGAAAGATCCTTTGTATGGAATATTATATTTAACGACAACAGACCGGTAGATTATAATGAGGATGAAGACTATTACCGTGCATATGCAAATGCAATCGTAGATGCCACGACTGGAAAGATTCTTAGTTTTAATGCCAGCATAAAGAATAACTATGACCGTAATACAGGCAAGTGGCTTCCTATTGAAATTAAATATACAAAAGAATATGGTCAGAATGTACTTGAAAAATTCTTAAACAGTCAGGTGAAAAGCCTCTTTGAGAAAACAAAGCTGGTTGATCAAAGAGATGATTATGTTGCATATTACAAGGATGGGAATACACCCATATACGGAGGCTATACTTATCAGTATAATCGTTTTAATGAAGGAATTGAATTTCCCTATAATGGTATCTATGGTTCCGTGGATGGTGTAACAGGAAAAATCTATCATTATAATACCAATTGGGATTATGATCTTGTTTTTGAATCACCAAAGGGTGCTATGACTCCTAAGGAAGCATTTGATTATTATATAAGTAAAGACGGCTACAATCTATTATATGAGATTAACGTTATCAATCAATATGACCCTAATTATAAGTCAAAAGATCGTTACTATGATTATTCAGAGGCTTATAAAGTAGCATATGAAATACGTCTTGTTTACCGTGCGGACATTAATCCCAGCTATATATCACCTTTCACAGGAGAACAATTGGATTATCAAGGTCAAGTGTTTAAAACATCTGGACCTTATCTATACGAAGATATTGCCAATACTGATGGAAATAGAGAAATCCTTCTTTTGGCAGATATGAATATAGGCTTTGAAGGAGATAATTTTAATCCTGATAAGTTTATAACAGAAGGAGAGATTAATCAGCTACTTGAGAAGCTTGGATACTGGTCTGTGAACAGTGAAGAAGCTAATGCTTCCACAAAGTTGATTACAAGAGAAGAGCTAGCCTTTGACTTTATCAAAAGACTTGGCCTAGAGAAGATAGCAAAAATCTCAGGAATATACACAACAGGATATGATGATGAAGTTTTTATTAACTCCAATTATCTGGGTGCAGTTGCTTTAGCTAAAGGCTTGGAGTTGTTCCCTGAGCAAAGTAATAACCTATTCAATCCCAAGAATAATATATCCAGACGAGAAGCTGTTCATACGCTCTTTAATTTTATTAAAGCAGAAGCAGAAACATACTATTAATAATATTTCGATTATATAGCATTAAAAAGGGCTGCCCTGTAAGCAGCCCTTAAATTATTCAGATTATATCATTATGCTAATTTGTTTACGTTTTTTGTTAAGCGAGACACTTTTCTTGCAGCTGTGTTCTTATGCATAACACCTTTAGAACAAGCCTTGTCGATTTCTGCAACTGCAACTATAAGATTTGCCTTAGCAAGCTCCTTATCCTCAGCAGTAATTGCAGTGTCTACCTTTTTAATCATTGTCTTAACCTTGGATTTGATCGCTTTATTTCTTTCGGTTTTCTTTGCGTTAACCAAAATTCTCTTCTTCGCAGATTTAATGTTAGCCAATATTACACCTCCAATATAATAATAGATTACAACCATAGCTCCAAGGACAAACATTGAGAGAGTGTTATGTGTAACTTGGATTGGTGGTTTTAATTTTGTTTCATTAAATCCGGACACGGTCGTTCTAATGAAAACATACTATTATATAATATTATATCGAATTAATAATGTCAATACATA
>SHOH01000007.1:30530-33338 GCA_004294845.1 Anaerolineaceae bacterium | reverse complement strand
TAATGAAAACATACTATTATATAATATTATATCGAATTAATAATGTCAATACATATTTTTCGCTTGTTCGGATGTTTTCTGATTGATTTTTCGCTTGTTCGGATGTTCGGTACCAGGTACCAAATCAAGTATTGAAAATTTATCGAATAAATTGACATACATAATTTTTACAGGCTTGCAGAAAATACTTAGTATAATTCGGTAGCAGATACCAAAAAGTATTTTATTACTGATACCGAGGAAAATAAGATTAATGCTCAAATGCTAGAAACGGAGAATAATATGGATTATAAAATTAGAACCGATCTTGCTCTTGAAGTAAGAGAGAGTTTTCCAGAGGATGATGTTGAAATCAAAGGTGTAGTATTGACTGAGGACTTTGACAAACAAAACAAAATACGTATCTCCACGGTAGTAATAAAAGATGAAGCAGGAGCAAGAGCTATGGAAAAGCCTATCGGGACATATATAACCATAGAAGCCCCTGAGCTTGATAATTCATCTGAAGATTACCATAAACCGGTATCGGATTATATTGCACAAAATTTGAGAAAACTAGCAGGAAATCTTTATAACGATGAGATTTTAGTTGTAGGTCTTGGAAACCGTGAAGTTACTCCAGATTCACTTGGTCCTCAGGTTGTTGACAATTTATTTGTAACAAGACATCTTATTCGAGAATTCGGAAAAGAATTTAAAGAGCAAAACCATCTTGGAAATGTAAGTGCAATATCTCCTGGGGTCATGGCTCAGACAGGTATGGAGACCGTGGAAATTATAAAAGGTGTTATAATGGAGACAAATCCGAAGCTGATTATAGTTATAGATGCCTTAGCCTCAAGAAGCATCAATAGATTAAACACCACGGTTCAAATAGCCGATACGGGCATAAGTCCCGGTTCAGGGGTGGGCAATAATCGTAAAGCTCTTAATGAAGAGAGTCTTGGGGTTAAGGTAATTGCGATCGGTGTTCCGACTGTGGTAGATGCGGCTACAATTGTTGCTGATACCTTAACAAAATATATGGAAACAACCGGGTTTTCCAGAGAGGATATATTCTCATTCATATCGGAGATTAACGGTAATCAAGTGTATAATATGTTTGTTACACCTAAAAATATTGATGAAATGGTTAAACAAATAAGCTATACATTGTCCGAGGCTCTGAACTCTTGCTTTTCCGCAGCTAATCTTTCTTAGCTGCTGCTATGTCTTCTTAGATACTGTCTTAGGTACTAAAAACAAGCTCTCTGAATATAATTAAATAGGCTTTCTTTATTAGCATGCATTGGTTTGGAGGCAGAAATGAAAGGATACCTATTTAGAGACAGGAAAAAGCGCAATCAGATGGTAATTATAGGAATCATAATGATATCTGTATTATTTTTGGTAGGCGCATTTACCCTGTCCTTTTCTAATGAAATTGGCCAAGCTAAAACCAATGCAAGCACAGCTGTTTTCTCAGGTATTTTTTCTAATATAATAAAAAATGGTTCTGCAACCATAAGCTATCAAATCGACAAGGAAAATAAAACATATCCATTTCCTTTAAATATGGCTTCAGGTATATGTCAGGTACATCAAAATGTAAATGTGTCTGCAGATACCTGGAAGCCACAAAATATATATATTACAACAGAAGATAGCACTGATGAAACTCAAAGTGAAGCTCCTATTGGTAGAATAAATTTTAAGGATTACACCTATGGGATTTTAACCAAAGAATATATATTAACGAATGGTGCTATTCTTAAAGCAAAAGATTTTAAAGATTACATAGAGTCAAATACCACTTTGAACAGCAATTCACAGGAATTACCTGTGAGAATAATGGAAGGTTCTATTGATTATAATGAATTTGATATAGATTTTGGAGGAGAAGGAGCAACCATAGAGACAATGAGAAGCTATAATGGGACTCCATTTATCTTGGAGCAGCTTAATGATGTCAGTTTTCTTGTTCGAAATTTCTATATCGTTGATCCTGCGACAAGAATTAGTGATGAGTTGTTTAATGCAAAAACTTTACTGGAGAAAGATATGACTATTCAGACCAGCAATGACAAGCCACAGATACTAATCTATCATACACATTCACAAGAGGCATTTCTGGATAGTAGGAAGGGAGTAATGGAGGATTCGGTTGTGGGAATTGGTGATTTGCTTACAGAAATCCTAGAGGAGCAATATGGATATAATGTTATACATAATCGGGGAGTATATGACCTTGTCGATGGTAAGAATGATAGAAATAAAGCCTATAATTATGCCAGGGAGGCTGTATTGGAAATACTAGAAGAAAACCCATCCATAGATGTTGTAATCGATTTACATAGGGATGGAGCACCTAAACGTTCAACAATAATAGATGGACAGGAAACAGCTCAGATTATGCTGTTTAACGGACTTAGCAGAAATCAATACGGTCCAATTACAAGACTTGACAATCCAAATTTACAGGATAATCTTGCTTTTTCTCTACAGCTTCAATTAAAATCGCTTGAGATGTATCCTGGATTCTTCTATAAGAATTATCTGCAGGACTATCGCTTCAACCTGGATTTAAGACCAAAGAGCCTACTTATTGAGCTTGGTACAGACAAAAACACCCTGAGGTCGGCTAAGAAAGCTATGGAACCTTTTGCGGAAATACTTGACGCCGTCCTGAAGGGACAGTAAAATAGAGGTAATGTAAACATACACAGTGAGGATAAATCCTCCGTTTTAAGTAACGAAGCAATAATAATATAATTAGGAGGATTAACATGGGTTTAGACCAGAGTAAAATAAGAAACTTTTGTATAATAG
>SHOH01000007.1:20412-30430 GCA_004294845.1 Anaerolineaceae bacterium | reverse complement strand
AGGAGGATTAACATGGGTTTAGACCAGAGTAAAATAAGAAACTTTTGTATAATAGCGCATATCGATCACGGTAAATCGACCTTGGCTGATAGAATAATCGAAAAGACCGGACTGCTTACCAGCAGAGAAATGCAGTCGCAGGTCCTTGATAATATGGATTTGGAAAGAGAAAGAGGAATAACTATAAAGGCACAGACTGTCAGAACCATATATCGTTCTAAGTCCGGTGAGGAGTATATATTTAATTTAATCGATACCCCCGGGCATGTTGACTTTAATTATGAAGTATCCAGAAGCCTTGCGGCCTGTGAAGGAGCCATACTCGTTGTGGATGCAGCTCAGGGAATTGAAGCCCAGACGCTGGCAAATGTTTATTTGGCTCTCGATCATAATCTTGAAATTATGCCCGTTATTAATAAAATTGACCTGCCCAGTGCAGAACCGGAACGGGTGATAGCAGAAATTGAGGATGTTATCGGGCTGGAAGCCCATGATGCACCCTTGGTATCTGCCAAACAAGGCTTAAATATTGAGGAGGTTCTAGAACAAATAGTAAGAAAAATTCCACATCCTAAGGGTAATGTTGACAAACCTTTGCAGGCTTTGATTTTTGATTCACTTTATGATTCCTATAAGGGAGTAATTATTTTTTGTAGAATTATGGATGGCACTGTTAAGAAGGGTACAGAAATTAAAATGATGGCAACCGGTGCAACCGCAGAGGTTGTTGAGCTTGGAACTTTCGGACCGGGTAGGTTTATTCCCGCTGAAGAATTAACCGCAGGTATGGTTGGCTATATAACTGCCAGCTTAAAGAATGTTAAGGATACCAGAGTTGGCGATACCGTTACCGACGCAAAAAGACCCTGTGAGAACCCTTTGCCCGGTTATAAAAAGGTTCTTCCTATGGTGTACTGCGGTATGTATCCTGCCGACGGGGCGAAGTACCCGGATCTTAGAGATGCCCTTGAAAAGCTTCAGCTTAATGATGCATCGCTACAATTCGAGCCAGAAACCTCTGTGGCCTTGGGATTTGGATTTAGATGCGGATTTTTAGGATTATTACATCTTGAAATCATTCAAGAAAGACTGGAGAGAGAATATAATCTTGACTTGGTTACTACGGCGCCCAGCGTAATATATAAGGTTTATAAAACTGATGGACAAGTTATAGAGATAACCAATCCCACTAATATGCCGGATCCCTCAATTATAGAATATATGGAGGAGCCATTTGTGTCAGCAGAGATTATGGTTACAACGGAATTTGTCGGTCAAATTATGACTCTTTGCCAGGAGAGAAGAGGTATTTATCTGGGTATGGAGTATATAGAGGAAAAGAGAGCTTTATTAAAATACGAGCTACCTCTTAATGAGATTATTTATGATTTCTTTGATGCTCTTAAATCAAGATCAAAAGGCTATGCATCCTTTGATTATGATTTAAAGGGATATGTACAGTCCGAGCTTGTTAAGCTGGATATATTAATAAATCGCGATGAGGTGGATGCTCTTTCATTTATTGTTCATGCTGATGGTGCATATGAAAGAGGTAGAAAGATATGCGAGAAGCTCAAGGATGAAATTCCTCGTCATCTTTTTGAAATACCTATTCAAGCAGCGATTGGAAGTAAAATAATAGCAAGAGAGACTGTCAAGGCTGTTCGTAAGGATGTTCTTGCAAAATGCTATGGCGGTGATATAAGCAGAAAGAAAAAGCTTCTGGAAAAGCAGAAGGAAGGTAAGAAGAGGATGAGACAGATAGGAAGTGTGGAAGTACCTCAAAAGGCCTTCATGAGCGTCCTAAAGCTGGATGATAATTAGGAGGTGTTGCATAATAAGCAACCTCCTAATAACAATTTTTCAACAGCCCCTCACTAAGGAGTTGAAGTAATTATGGACAACCACCAAACAGTTATAGGAACATGGAAAGAGGATTTGAGACTATATGTCCATGTTCCTTTTTGCGTAAAAAAATGTGATTATTGTGATTTTTTATCCGGGTCATCTAATGAGAAGGGTATAAAGTCTTATTTTGATGCATTATATAAGGAAATAAGAAGCTATAAGGATAGGGCAAGTGAATATAGAGTTTCTTCTATTTTTATCGGAGGAGGAACGCCATCCTGTGTGCATTCTGATTATATTGTGCGTACCCTAGATGAGTTGGAAAAGGTGTTTGAATTTACCACAGAGATTAAGCCTGAGATAACAATAGAAGTAAATCCCGGAACAATTGATGAAAATAAACTTATGGATTATAAAAAGGCAGGTATCAATCGCCTAAGCTTTGGCTTACAGACTTCACATGATAATGAGCTAAAACTCCTGGGAAGAATACATTCATTCTCACAGTTTGAAGAAAATTATAAGCTAGCAAGACAAGTGGGATTTAATAATATTAATATAGATCTTATGTCTGCATTACCGGGTCAGAGCCTTGCTTCTTGGGAAAAGACACTTTTTTGTATAACAAAATTAAAACCCGAGCATATATCTGCTTATAGCCTTATAATTGAGGAAGGAACACCTTTTTATGATAGGTATGGACCGGAAGGAGAAGACAAGGATAAGCTACCGTCAGAGGAAGTCGATCGATTAATCTATAGTAGAACTAAGGAGATTCTATCATCCTATGGATATGAGCGCTATGAAATATCAAATTATGCCAAGGAAGGATATGAATGTAGGCATAATAAGGCCTATTGGGAGGGAGTGTCTTACCTGGGACTAGGTCTTGGCTCGGCTTCACTTATAGATTATATCAGATTTTCTAACACGAATTTTCTAACAGAGTATATTAATTTGATTAATGGCTGTCATAATAATATTATGTCAACCAATGTATTAGAAAAAGATAAGAATAGATTATTAGATGATTTCTATGGTATTAGAAGAAATATAATTTACCTAACCAAGAATCAACAGATAGAAGAGTTCATGTTTCTTGGTCTTCGAACATCAGAAGGAGTAAGTAAGAGTAAATTCTTCAAAAGATTTGCTATAGCTATGGATGATATATATGGTGATTTATTATTAAAGCTTGAAAAAGATGGTTTAGTAACAAGTAATAAAGATAAATTATATTTAACAGACTATGGTATAGATGTCAGCAATAGAGTTTTATCGGAATTTTTATTTGAATAAAAATATGTAAATTTATCCTTGACAAATTTGATTTATAATGATATTTTATTATTAAGTGTTAGCACTCAAACCTAGTGAGTGCTAATTATAAATAAATAACAATTTCTTAGACAGTAGAGAAGGTGAGTTAGTGCACGAGCTTGATGATAGAAAATTAAAAATCTTAGAGGCTATCATCCAGAATTATCTGGAGTCAGGTGAACCGGTTGGATCCAGAACTATTTCAAAATATACGGATCTTAATTTAAGCTCGGCAACTATTAGAAATGAAATGTCTGATTTGGAGGACATGGGATATATTATACAGCCTCATACTTCTGCCGGACGAATTCCCACTGATAAGGGATATCGTCTTTATGTTGATTTGTTATTATTGGATAAGAACAAAGAGCTTGAAAGCATGAGGAACATTCTGATTGAGAAAGCTGACCGTTTGGAAAGTCTTTTGCAACAGGTAGCTAAGCTACTAGCCGTGAATACGAATTATACCACTATGGTTTCAACTCCCCAATATAAAAAGAAAGTCAAATTTATTCAACTGACTGAAATTGAGGATGATCAGTTGTTGGCTGTCATAGTATTTGAAAAGAATATTGTGAAGAATAAAATAATTAAGGTTACATCATCATTAAATAAGGAAACAATATTAAAGCTGAATATTGTCCTAAATACGTTTCTACAAGGCTTAGATTTGTCTTCGATAAATCTCCCGATTATAACACAGATGAAGGAGCAGGCTGGAGAGTACCGAGAAATAGTTAATGTTATTTTAGATGCCATAGTTCAGGCAGTCGCCGAAGAAGAGGACTTTAAGATTTATACCTCGGGAGCGACAAATATTCTTAGATACCCAGAATTAAGCGATCTTGAGAAGGCTTCGGAGCTTTTGTATACATTTGAAGAGAAGAAACTCTTATCTGATCTTATACAGGATCGAATGGATGACGAAGAAAACAGGGGAATACAGGTATATATCGGTGATGAGACCCCTATAGAAGCCATGAAGGACTGCTCAGTAGTTACTGCTACTTATGAAATTGAAGAGGGTGTATATGGCAAGGTGGGTATAATAGGTCCCAAGAGAATGGATTACGAAAGAGTAGTCGGTACATTGCAAAATTTGATGGTACAGTTGGATGACATATTCAAAAATAAAACATAGATATGAAAGGTGGTTAATGAAGATTGAAGGATATGGATAAGACTATCGAAGTGATAAAAGCCGCCATGGAGAAGGAAGAAAAGGCTAAGCTTTCTGAAGAATCTATGGAAAAGAAAATAGATGAACATACTGCAGATGAGAAGACAGAAGGTTGTCAGACAAAAGATCGAAAGGATAATGAAATGCTAAAAAAGGAAGAAGATTTGATGGAAACTGATATTGTAGATAAGAATCAGCCATCCCAGGAAGAAGAGGTTCTTTCGAAATCGAGTAAATCATTTCTAAAAAGTGCGAAGAATAAAGAACTTGCCGCTAAAGAAGAAAAAATTCTGGAGCTAAATGACAGGCTGATGCGAAGTATGGCTGAGTTTGATAATTTTAGAAAGCGCTCCGAAAAGGAAAAGTCCCAAATGTATGATTTGGGAGTAAAGAATATTATAGAGAAGATATTACCTGTAATTGATAATTTTGAAAGAGGGCTTGACTCAGTAAATGAAGCTGATAGGGACAGTCCGTTGGTACAGGGCTTCAACATGATTTATAAGCAGCTAATGACAACCATGGATGAAATTGGTGTAAAAGTTATTGAAGCGGTAGGAAATGAATTCGATCCTAATTTTCATAATGCAGTCCTGCATGGCGAAGATGAAGAATTTGGTGAGAATATAGTTTCAGAGGAATATCAAAAGGGCTATATGTATCGCGATACAGTAGTCAGACACAGTATGGTAAAGGTTGTTAATTAATATAATAATATTTATAAATGAAAATTACTTAAATATATAGGAGGAATAAAATGGGTAAAATAATTGGTATTGACTTAGGTACCACAAATTCATGTGTTGCAGTAATGGAAGGTGGAAAGCCTGTTATTATTGCAAATGCGGAAGGTGCTAGAACCACACCGTCGGTTGTGGCATTTACAAAATCAGGAGAGCGTTTGATTGGTGAACCAGCTAAGCGTCAGGCGGTTACGAATTCAGATAAAACTATATCATCCATAAAAAGACATATGGGAACTGATTTCCGTGTAAAAATTGATGACAAGAGGTTTTCACCTCAAGAGATTTCAGCCATGGTACTTCAGAAATTAAAAACTGATGCAGAAAGCTATCTTGGTGAGAAAATAACAGAAGCGGTTATAACCGTTCCTGCATATTTTAATGACGCACAAAGACAGGCAACAAAGGATGCCGGTAAAATTGCCGGGCTTGATGTAAAACGAATAATCAATGAACCTACAGCAGCTGCGCTTGCATATGGTCTTGATAATGAGCATGAGCAAAAAATCATGGTTTATGACCTGGGAGGCGGTACCTTTGATGTGTCCATCATCGAGATTGGTGACGGAGTTATAGAAGTACTGGCAACCTCTGGTGATAACAGACTCGGCGGAGATGATTTTGACGAGAGAGTAACCAGATATATGGTTGATGAATTCAAAAAGAACGAAGGCGTTGATTTATCCACTGATAAAATGGCCATGCAGAGACTAAGAGAAGCTGCAGAAAAGGCAAAGATTGAATTATCTTCAGCAACAACCACTAATATTAATCTTCCCTTTATCACAGCAACCTCTGATGGACCTAAGCATTTTGATATGAATCTTACTCGTGCTAAGTTTGATGAGCTGACCAGTGATTTTATAGAAAGAACCGTAATACCGGTACAGAATGCTTTAAAAGATGCAGGAATTGCTGCTTCAGAGCTTAAGAAGGTACTTTTAGTAGGTGGATCCACCCGTATTCCCGCAGTTCAGGATAAGGTTAAGCAACTAACAGGGCAGGAGCCTTCCAAGAGCTTAAATCCCGACGAATGTGTTGCACTCGGTGCTTCAATTCAAGGTGGTAAGCTGGCTGGAGATGCTGGTGCCGGAGATATTCTTCTCCTCGATGTTACACCGCTTTCCTTGTCCATTGAAACTCTAGGAGGCGTAGCTACTAAGCTGATTGAGAGAAATACAACTATTCCTACAAAGAAGAGTCAGATATTCTCCACAGCGGCTGATAACCAGACCGCAGTAGATATTCATGTTGTTCAAGGTGAAAGACAATTTGCCAAGGATAACAAGACCTTAGGACAATTCCGTCTGGATGGAATTCCACCGGCAAGAAGAGGAATTCCTCAGATTGAAGTTACATTTGATATAGATGCAAACGGTATTGTAAATGTATCCGCAAAGGATCTAGGCACAGGCAGAGAGCAGCATATTACTATTACCGCCAGCTCTAACCTCTCTGATGCTGACATTGACCGTGCAGTAAAGGAAGCTGCCGAATTCGAAGCGCAGGATAAGAAGCGTAAGGAAGCAATTGATTTAAGGAATGAAGCAGATTCAATGGTATTCCAGACAGAAAAGGCCTTAAGCGAGGTCGGTGATAAGATCAGTGATAGTGAAAAAGAAGCTGTTGAAGCAGATCTTACACGTTTGAAGGAACTTCTTGAAAAGACAAATCCAGAAGTCATGAGTGACGGAGAGATCGAAGATATAAAATCAGCAAAAGAAAAGCTGATGACTGACGCACAGGCATTATTTGCTAAGCTTTATGAGCAAAGTGGTGCACAGGGAGCAGGTCCTGATATGTCAGGTGCAGGTGGCTCTGACGATACTAGACAGACGACCTATGGTGATGATGTAGTAGATGGAGATTATAAAGAAGTCTAGATAAAGAATTAAAATTATGACAGGTAGTCAGATTATGACTGCCTGTCAAATAATGATATTAGTGAATAATCGGATTAGGAGATACACAGCAGTGAAAGGTGAAGGATAAATGGCAGAGAAAAGAGATTATTACGAGGTTTTAGGTGTCAGTAAGGGCGCAACTGATGATGAACTAAAAAAAGCATATAGACAACTAGCAAAAAAGTACCATCCTGATACCAACCCGGGGGATAAATCTGCAGAAGCGAAGTTTAAGGAAGCATCTGAAGCCTATGCTATACTTAGCGATTCGGATAAGAGAAGACAGTATGATCAGTTTGGCCATTCCGCTTTTGACGGAGCTGGAGGTTCAGGTTTTACAGATTTTGATATGAGGGATATCTTTGGAGAGTTTTTTGGTGGAGATATATTTGGAGATCTCTTTGGAGGAAGATCCAGAAGATCTAATAATGGACCCAGACAAGGAGCAAATCTTCGAACATCTGTCAGAATAACCTTTGATGAAGCTGTATTTGGTACAGAAAAGGAATTGGATTTAAACCTTAAGGACGAGTGTAACACCTGTCATGGAAGCGGAGCAAAACAAGGAACAACTCCCGAAACATGTCAAAAGTGTGGAGGTAAGGGGCAGGTAATATATACACAGCAAACCTTATTCGGTATATCACAAAATGTTCAGACCTGTCCTGATTGTAGAGGAAGCGGAAAAATAATCAAAGAAAAATGTTCTGATTGTTATGGAAGCGGATATATTACAAGTAAGAAGAAAATTCAGGTTGGTATTCCAGCCGGTATTGACAACGGTCAAAGTGTAAGAATTCGGGGCAAAGGTGAACCTGGCACTAACGGCGGTCCAAGAGGTGATTTACTGGTTGATATTGATGTAAGCAGACATCCTATTTTCCAACGAAGAGACTATGATATCTTTTCCACAGCTCCGATAACCTATGCCACTGCGGTCTTAGGCGGAGATGTAAGAATCAGTACCGTGGACGGTGATGTTATATATAATGTCAAGCCCGGAACACAGACAGATACAAAGGTTCGTTTAAGAGAAAAAGGCGTTCCTACCCTAAGGAATAAGAATGTCAGAGGAGACCATTATGTTACTTTGGTAGTTCAGATTCCCACTAATCTCAACTCTGAGCAGAAGGAGCTTTTAAGAAAATTTGACGAAGCCATGTCTGGGAAAAACCAGGCTTCTATAGATGAGCAAGATAATGGTAAAGGAAAGAAAAAGTTCTGGAAATGAAAGTATAGAGGTTCTTAATATGAAATGGATGAAATTCACCATTGATACTACTACTGAAGCTGTTGACTTCATAGGCAGCATGCTCTCAGACTTGGGTATCGAAGGAATTGAAATCGAAGATAATGTACCCCTTACCGAAGAAGAGAAAAATCAGATGTTTATTGATATTCTTCCGGAAGTAAAGCCGAATGACAAGTCGGCAAAGGTAAGCTTTTACGTAGATCCTTCATGTGATTTAGATTCTTTAATAATGAAGGTAAAGGAAGGTTTGAGGGAAATATCTGACTTTGGTCTTAACCTTGGAAGTGGTCAACTCACAGCTTCAGAAACTGAGGACAAGGATTGGATAGACAATTGGAAGAAGTTTTTCAAGCCTTTTCGTATTGACGACACAATTGTTATAAAGCCAACTTGGGAGAAGCTTACTGATGTAAAGCCGGATGATCTGGTGATAGAGATCGATCCAGGCATTTCCTTTGGAACAGGCTCTCATGAAACCACCAAGCTTAGTATTCTTGGAATAAAAAAATATATCAAGCCCGGTGATATTGTTCTAGATGCAGGCAGTGGAAGCGGGATATTATCCATAGTATCCAATAAGCTGGGAGCATCAAAGGTACTTGGAATTGATATAGATCCCATTGCTACTCAAACAGC
Source organism: Anaerolineaceae bacterium (assembly GCA_004294845.1). GTDB lineage: Bacteria > Bacillota > Clostridia > Lachnospirales > Lachnospiraceae > Mobilitalea. Next base: position 21,547 of record SHOH01000007.1, on the reverse strand, counting down.
CATCGAAAATGCAAGAATTAATCAAATTGATGCTTTGGAATGGGAGTTAGATAATGAGAATTATATCCCTGATAGGTCGGTATCCTTCGCCACAGGAAATATTATAGAAGATCATGGAATCCGCACCCGTATAGGAAAGGGTACCTATGATCTTGTAGTAGCCAATATCTTGGCAGACGTAATAATATCCCTCTCCCATGTAATCCATGAAAACATGAAGAAAGATGCTATATTTATTAGCTCCGGGATCCTATATTCTAAAGAAAATCAAGTAAGAAACTCTCTAGAAAAAAGCAAATTTCAAATTTTAGAAGTTAACAGAATGGGAGACTGGATATCCTTCGTAACAAAAATTTAAAGGTGTATCGTAATGGTGCGGAGCACCATTAAATCGGTACCAGGTACCATAATCAATCATTTCCTATTGGTACCTGGTACCGATTTATATGCCTGGCACCGTTTTACATTTCGAATGTATTTAGCATAGCCCAAATTCTGGCACCGAAGCCTTCTGCGGCTTCAAGAAAATACTGTGTCTCTATTACATAGTAATTTTCATCTGCTTTAATTATGTAAAAATTCCTTATGATCGAATTCCACTCTTCGCCGGTTTTTAGTTTGTAATGCTTGGCATTATTAGATCCGATCTTAACCTCTTCAACAAAGTTAGCGATATCCCCACTAGTGGTAATAATACTATCTTTGCCCTCTTCGAATTCCGTAATAATGGGATCAGATGAGTTCGGGCTACTTATTTTGATATATACATCAGGATATTTTTCCGGTTCAAGATTCTCTGCTATATAATTATCCAAGCCATTCTTATCACTAGTTATTGAAAAACGTTCATTATCGTAAATCATTTTATATCCCAGAGGACTATGATAGAGACTTGCGGTAATTTCCTCAGTTGTACCCTCTATCTCTATACTAAGAGTGGCAGCCTCTTCATAGCCTTCGGCCATATCATTATCTTGAGGATTGTCTGAAACATCTGTCACAGTTTCATCGGTCTCATTAGAACTTGTAGCTTCTTTATTCTCTTTATCATCTGAAGCATTTTTACCTTCTTTTTCAGCATCTGTTTTATCTTGTTCTTCCATATTATCATCGATAATATTATTATCATCGATAA
>SHOH01000007.1:7627-20312 GCA_004294845.1 Anaerolineaceae bacterium | reverse complement strand
TCGATAACTTCAGGATTATTAGAAGCTGTATCTTTGCTACAGCCATATAAACTGATTGATATCATCAAAATAAAAAGTAATATTGTTAGTTTTCTCATAAGCATGACTTCCTTTCGTTCATAAAATGTTAATTAATTATGTAATGGCATTTAAAATGAAAGGGAATTACCTTCTGTATATGTTAATGAATGCCAAGCTAATAATATCATCCGTATTAGTGTAATACAATTAGTAAAGCCTAATATTAATAAAATCTTAAGAATGATGCCTATATAGTAGAGAACAAATGTTTGACTAATTCCTATCGTATGGTATACTATTTCTAAGCTGCAAAATTATGATATAATGATCAAGGAGAATACTATGCACCGCTTTTATGTGAGTAAAGATCAAATCCAGGAGAATAATATATCAATAACAGGCCAAGACGTTAATCATATTAAAAATGTGCTTCGAATGAAGCCCGGCGATGAGATCGTAATTTGTGATGGACAAGGAAAAGATTGTTATTGTATAATTAATAGGGTGTGTGATGATGTAGTCATAGCTTCTGTTAATTCCATTCGTGATACTGGTACGGAGCTTCCTGTAAAAATCACTTTGTTTCAGGGGCTTCCAAAGAGCGATAAGATGGAGCTGATTATACAAAAAGCTGTAGAGCTGGGTGTATATGAAATTGTTCCTGTCGTGATGGCAAGATCCGTGGTAAAGTATGCTGATGAGAAGAAGGAAGCTAAGAAGCTTCTTAGATGGCAGGCTATATCTGAAAGCGCTGCAAAGCAATCGGGCAGAGGAATTATACCCAAGATACTTCCGCTTATGACCTATAAGGAAGCAATAGCCTATGCAAATGAGATGGATTTAAGTTTGCTGCCTTATGAGAATGCCAAAGGAATAGCAGGCACCAAGGAGTCTTTGAAGCAATTACAGGATTGTAAGACAGCCGGAATTATTATTGGCCCCGAAGGGGGCTATGAAAGCTCCGAGATTGAACTTGCACTAGAGCACAATATGCTTCCTATTTCCCTTGGAAAGAGAATACTGCGAACAGAGACAGCCGGACTAGCGCTTTTATCAATGATCATGCTATATCTTGAAGAATAGGATAAAGAATTATATTAGTAATAATATTTATATAATGGCAATTTAGGGAGGTAAGAATCTATGGAGATACAATTATGGAGAGAAATTCTTGATCCATATGCCTTGGCAGTAGATGAGCTTGTAGTTAAATTCAGCCATATTATTGAAGAATATCGCAATGTTAGTGCATATTCACCTATTGAACTGGTAACCGGAAGAGTTAAGACGATTTCGAGTATTCTTGAAAAATCACAGAAGAAGAATATTCCCTTAGATAATATTGAGGAGGAGATTGATGATATCGCAGGGATTCGTATTATTTGTCAGTTTGTTGAGGATATTTATAAAGTAGTGGATATTATTAGACAACGCTCGGATATGATTATTAAAAGAGAACAGAACTACATTGAAGATAGAAAAAAGAGCGGATACCGCTCTTATCATTTGACAGTATATTATGACGTAGAGACTTTAAAAGGAACCAGAAGACTTCAGGTTGAGATTCAGATAAGGACTCTTGCCATGAATTTCTGGGCAACTATTGAGCATTCGCTTCAGTATAAGTATAAGCAGAACATGCCGGAGCATATTAGGGAACGTCTTACATCAGCGGCTGAAGCCATTCTTATTCTTGATAGGGAAATGAGTGTTGTAAGAGATGAGATTATGGATGCTCAGAATTCATTTACAATAAAGGCAAATATAGTTGCTGATATACTTACTAATATTCAGAATCTTTATAAGGTAGCAAATAAGCAGGATGTAATAAAGATTCAGGATGAATTCTTTAGGATCTATCAGATTGGTGATAGAGAAGAACTTGAAAAATTCAGTAAGGATCTTGATTTGATATCACAACGTTATAGAGCACAGAGCTTGAGATGATGGATGGTGAGCACATGAATTTACCCAAGCAATTTGAGGACAGGATGAAAAGACTTTTAGGAGATGAATATGAGGACTATTTGCGCTGTTTCAATAAGCCATATCATGGCGGAATACGAGTAAATACCTTAAAGATATCACCTAGAGAATTTGAGCATCTTTGTCCTTTTTCTACAAAGAAAATACCTTGGATTTATAATGGTTATTATTATGACACGGCCGATCAACCGGCAAGGCATCCTTATTATTATGCTGGGCTGTATTATATTCAAGAGCCCAGCGCAATGACACCAGCCAGCCTCCTTCCTATAGATCCCGGGGATAAGGTACTGGATCTATGTGCTGCTCCCGGTGGAAAAAGTACTGAGCTTGGTGCAAGACTAATGGGCGAGGGAATGCTGGTTTCAAATGATATCAGTAATTCAAGGGCTAAAGCATTACTTAAGAATATTGAATTATTTGGGATAAAGAATAGTCTTGTATTATCTGAGGCGCCAAATAAGCTTGCCGAGTATTTTCCTAATTCCTTCGATAAAATACTTGTAGATGCTCCATGCTCCGGGGAAGGCATGTTTCGCAAAAGCCCTTCCATAATAAAAAACTGGGAGCAATATGGTGTGGACTATTATAACAAATTGCAGAAAGAAATTATTGTATTTGCAGCTAGGATGCTAAAGCCCGGTGGAATGCTGCTATATTCTACCTGTACATTTTCACCGGAAGAAAATGAGGGAACAATTGCATACCTGCTTAATGAGTTTCCCGATATGCATGTGATAGAGGCCCTGCCGAGTATAGAGGAAAGAAAGAGTCTGGAGATATCCTTTGACGGATTTGATAAGGGAAAACCTGAGTGGGTTAATGGACCTGAGGAGCTTAAAAACTGCATCAGACTCTGGCCTCATAGGATTGACGGCGAAGGGCATTTCATAGCCCTATTACAAAAGGATGCTGATGGTGATCCGGCTAGGATTACTAATCACATTCCTGAGAGTTTTGACGGTAGGGGAAGGAAGGTATATAATCATAATAAAAGCGTAAATTCCCTATCCCATGAGGCCAAGGAATTTCTTTTAAATATCGCACTATTGGAAAATCTCGACGATTTGATGGAGCAAGAAAGAATATTAATACAGAATGATCGGGTATATCTTGTTCCGGAAAACTATGAAGCAATAAAAGAGCTTCGAACTTTAAGGCAGGGACTATTACTTGGTGAAATGAAGAAAAAAAGATTTCAGCCATCACAAGCCCTTGCTAATGCTTTAAAATCCTCGGACTATGAGTGTATAATAAATTTGTCATCCAAAGACTCTGAAGCTATTAGTTATCTAAAATGCGAAACATTAAGTCTAGAAGATACTAATAATCCAAATGGTTGGCAACTTGTATCTGTAGACGGGTATCCACTTGGATGGGGAAAACTAACTAATGGCATATTAAAAAATATGTATCTTCCCGGATGGAGATGGATGTAATGGGAAAGCTCTTAAGACTTGATAAATATCTATCCGATATGAATATCGGAAGCAGAAGTGAAATAAAATCATGGATACGAAAAGGTAGGGTGTGTAAGAATTCGCTTCCTTGCTATAAGCCTGAAGAGAAGGTAAGAATTAATGATGATGAGATTACCTTTGACGGACAAAGAATTATATATGAAGAATTTATTTATTTTATCTTAAATAAGCCTGCGGGAGTAGTCTCAGCCACTGAAGACAAACGGGATAAGACGGTTATAGACCTTATAGAGACAGTAAAGCGTAAGGATTTGTTCCCGGTGGGTAGACTTGATAAGGATACCGAAGGGCTACTCATATTAACTAACGATGGTGACCTAGCTCATAGACTCTTATCTCCTAAAAAGGAAGTTGATAAAGTCTATTATGCCAAAATAAATGGAAGAGTAACCGATGGTGATGTAGCCTCCTTCTTATCAGGAATATCCATAGGAGAGGACAAACCTTGCCTTCCGGCCAAGCTTAATATATTAAAATCAGATGAAATATCCGAAGTAAATGTAACCATTTATGAGGGTAAATACCATCAGGTAAAACGAATGTTTGAAGCAGTAGGCAAGGAGGTTATTTATCTTAAGAGGATATCCATGGGAGGACTTTCTCTTGACCCCTTACTTAAGCCCGGTGACTATCGAAGGTTAACTATAGATGAACTTAAGAACCTTAATAACATTAGATTACAAAAGAAGGAGTAGTACCTAGCATGTTAAAAGATATTGATGCAGTAATTTTTGATTTGGATGGAACTCTGGTAGATTCTATGTGGATGTGGGAAACCATTGATATAGAGTATCTAGAACGGTTTGGATTGGAATTTCCTCTTGATCTACAGAATAAAATAGAGGGCATGAGCTTTTCCGAGACAGCAGCCTATTTTAAGGATAGATTTAAACTTCCTGACAGCCTCGACCAGATTAAAAGCGATTGGAATAAGATGGCATATGATAAATACCTTCATGAAGTACCTTTAAAAGAAGGTGTAAGAGAATTCTTAGAATATTTGAAATCAAATAAGATACCTGCAGGAATTGCCACCAGTAATTCACGAGAGCTTGTTGATCTGATTATAGATAAGCATAATATAGGCGATTACTTTTCATCCATAAGAACCTCATGTGAAGTGGATAAGGGCAAGCCTTCTCCGGATATATATCTCTTGGTTGCCATGGATTTAATGGTTGAGCCTGAGAGAGTGTTGGTTTTTGAGGATGTTATTCAAGGGGTAATGGCAGGTAAGAATGCCAACATGAAGGTCTGTGCAGTATATGATAAGTTCTCTGAAAAGGATGACAAGCAAAAGATCAGGCTGTCAGATTATTATATAAGTTCTATGAAAGAAATTTTACACTAGTATTATAGTCATATATTAAGCAGGTGTAGTGTGAAAAATAAATTTTTCACACTGCTATGGGAAGACGTGGGTATTATTATGAAAGAGATATTTGTGAATGAAAACCAGGCAGGACAGCGACTGGATAAACTTTTATTGAAGTTACTTAATAAAGCCCCTAAAAGCTTTATATATAAGATGCTTCGCAAAAAGAACATCCTTCTAAATGGTAAGAAAGCAGTGGGTTCTGAAATAGTTGGTCAAGAGGATGAGATAAGACTTTATCTGTCCGATGAAACCATGGCCAAATTTTCCCTTCACGAAGAGGTAGCTATAAGCAAGTTCGATCTTGATATAATATATGAAGATAAGAATATTATAATAATTAATAAACCTATAGGAGTTCTTTCTCAGAAGGCAACAAAAGGCGATGATTCCATGGTTGAATATGTGATTTCATATATGCTGTCTACGAATCAAATTACACAGGATCAACTTCAGAGCTTTAAGCCTGCTATATGTAACCGTTTGGATCGCAATACCGGTGGCCTCTTAATAGCAGGTAAAACACTTGTAGGATTACAGGAGATGGCAAGGGTCTTAAGAGAAAGAAAGCTTGATAAATACTATCTATGTATTGTAAAGGGGAAGCTGTCTGAAATAAATAAAATTACCGGATATTTGGTAAAAGACAATAAAAATAATAAAGTTACTGTATTGTCCAAAGAGACTGAGAAATCTGATTATATTGAAACCCAATATGAGCCTATTGCCTATAATGATGAGTTTACCCTCTTACAGGTGAAGCTGATTACAGGTAAGACCCATCAAATTCGTGCTCATCTTTCAAGTATAGGACATCCCTTACTTGGAGATTCTAAATATGGGGATAAATCGATTAATAATTATTTCGATAAAAAGTATGGGCTTAAAGCTCAGCTTCTTCATTCCTACAGATATGTATTTCCAAGACTATTAGGAACCCTATCAAATTTATCAGGTAAAAAATTTGAAGCGCCTGAACCTGAGATTTTTACTATCATAAGATCAAAATTATTTACCGATAATGATTATATTAAAAGCATATAATGTTTGATGATATCATCTGAGTATTATACAAATAAGGGGGAAGAACAATGGCATCTTGGAAATCCAGGGGTCTTCGAGGCTCAATGCTGGAGGAGATGATAAATATCACTAATACAAAATACAGAGAAAAGCAGCTGGCCTTAATTCAGAAGGTTCCTACTCCGATTACTCCTATTACTATAGATAAGGAAAGCAAACAAATAAATTTAGCTTATTTCGAGCAGAAAAGTACGGTGGATTATATAGGTGTGGTGCAAGGAATTCCCGTTTGCTTTGATGCAAAGGAATGTGCCGGTGATTCCTTTAGCCTTAATAATGTCCATGAGCACCAGATACTTTTTATGAAGGAGTTTGAAGAACAAGAGGGTATAGCTTTCTTGCTTATATATTTTAAGAAGCATGACTTCTATTATTATCTAACCTATGATATTCTGGCTGGCTTTTGGAAAAGAGCATTGGATGGTGGAAGAAAGAGCTTTCGCTTTGATGAGTTGGACTTATCCTATCAGATTAAGATTCAAAATGGAATCTGCATCCATTATCTTGAGCAGTTGCAAAGAGATTTAACAGACAGGGAAAATACTGAAATCAATAAATAACTTCTACATAAACCTGTCAAATCATACATAACAATAAACTTTGATAAGCATAAATTTTATGTTGACAGGGATAATGATATAAACTATAATGTTTAGAATGTTAGCATGGTAGCGAATTATCACGTTACCATACGAAAGTGCCTATAAGGATCTATTGTAAGTGTCATGTATTTACTGCTAATCATGTATCATTGATGGGAGGTTAAAATGAAGGATAAGCTACTTCATACCCCGGAAGGTGTAAGAGATATATATAATACTGAGTGTGCCATTAAGCTCCTTTTGCAGAAAAACCTGCATCAGGTACTTAAGCTTTATGGATTTAGAGATATTCAGACCCCCAGCTTTGAATTTTTTGATATTTTTAATCAAGAAAGAGGAACGGTTGCTTCTAAGGACATGTATAAGCTCTTTGACAAGGAAGGCAATACCATGGTACTGCGCCCTGATATAACTCCATCCATAGCCAGATGTGTTGCAAAATATTATAAGGACCTTGACCTTCCAATTCGTCTTTGCTATGTAGGAAATACATATATCAATAGTACGACTTATCAAGGTAAGTTAAAGGAAGTAACTCAACTGGGTGCCGAGCTTGTCAATGATGATAGTGTTGATGCCGATGCCGAGATGCTTGCTATAACTATAGAATGCCTACTTAAAGCAGGTCTTAAGGAATTCCAATTAGAGCTTGGAAATGCCGACTTTCTTAAATCCCTTATTAATGATGCTGGATTCGAGGATGAAGAGGATATTGCTAAGCTTAAAGATCTCATTGAAAATAAGAATATGTTCGGCATGGAAGAGATTATAATGAATAAGAACATGACTAAAGAGCTTGAGGAAATGTTCTTGAAGCTGCCTGAATTATTCGGAACTTTAGAGATACTTGAATATGCCAAAGGTGTCACTAAAAATCCTCGAGCCATAAGAGCGATTAGCAGACTGGAAAAGCTCTATGATATTATGACTGAATATGGCTTTGAAAAATATATATCTTTTGATCTTGGCATGTTGAGTAAATATGATTATTATACAGGTATTATATTTAGGGCTTATACCTATAAAACCGGAGAAGCTATTGTAACAGGGGGACGCTATGACAACTTGGTCGGCCAATTTGGTAAGGATTGTCCTGCAATCGGATTAGCTATAGTAATTGATAATCTTATGCTGGCATTATCAAGGCAGAAGCTATTACCGGTTATTGAATCTTCAGATACATTGATTATATATACTCATAAATATAGAAAAGTAGCTATAGGATTGGCATCTTATTTTCGTAAGGAAGGTAATAACGTCATTCTACAACTGGCGAAAGATAACAAGAGCATAGAAGATTATCAGTCATATTTAAAGAGTATGAATATAGGCGGCCTATTATATATTGACAGTAATAAGGATATTATCCTTATAGATGCCGATAATGGTAAGAGACAGATAGTAAGTATCGATGAGATAATCCAAGGTGAGATTTAGTTTAAAGCAATAGAATCTGTAAAGGACTTGATATGAAGTATAGTTCTAGCATGAAAGGGCGAAGATTATGAGATATATTACAATCGCTTTACCAAAGGGAAGATTAGCTGTTAATACGCTTAGTCTTTTAGAAGAGATTGGTATTACATGCGATGAAATAAAAGATAAATCCTCAAGGAAGCTAATATTTGTGAACGAAGAGCTTAAGTTAAGATTCTTCCTTGCAAAGGCGAATGATGTACCAACCTATGTTGAATATGGGGCTGCCGATATAGGGGTCGCCGGTAAGGACACCTTGCTTGAGGAAGGCAGAAAAATGTATGAAGTTTTGGATCTGGGACTTGGCAAATGCCGAATGTGCGTAGCAGGGCCTCCCTCAGCGAGTGGACTTCTAAATCATGGTGAGTTAATTCGTGTGGCTACAAAGTATCCAAACATCGCTAAGGATTATTTTTATAATAAAAAGCATCAGACTGTTGAAATTATTAAGCTTAACGGTTCCATCGAGCTGGCTCCAATCGTCGGCTTATCAGAGGTAATAGTGGATATTGTAGAGACAGGCTCTACTCTTAGAGAGAATGGTTTGGTTATCCTTGAAGATATCTGTAATATTTCCGCCAGAATGGTGGTTAATGAAGTCAGTATGAAGATGGAGCATGAACGAATTTCTAAGATTATAAAGGAATTAAAAGAATATCTATCAAGTAAGCCGGATGATTTGCCTTAAAACGGAGGATTAAGAGTGAAAACTATTGAATTAAACGAATCAACAAAAAAGAATATAATGGAGGATTTATTAAGAAGAAGTCCTAATCAATATGAAGCTTATGCCGATATCGTAGCGGAGATTATTAAAAATGTGCGTAATGATGGTGATAAGGCTTTATACTTATATACTAAAAAATTCGATGGTGTCGATATTGATGAGAATAATATTAGTGTTACAGAGGAAGAGATAGATAAGGCCTATAAGGATGTAAATCCCGAGTTATTAGATGTAATCAAGAAGGCAAAGAAAAGCATCGAAGATTTTCACTTTAAGCAAAAACAGAACTCTTGGTTTGATGCTTCTAAGGATGGAATTATACTGGGTCAGAAGGTCACTCCTATTGAAAAGGTGGGTGTGTATGTACCCGGTGGTAAAGCAGCATATCCATCAACAGTGCTGATGGATGTTATACCGGCAAAGGTTGCCGGAGTTAGTAGGATAGTTATGGTGACACCTCCTGATAAGGATGGTAATATCTATCCAGGTACACTGGTTGCCGCTAAGGAAGCAGGAGTAACTGAAGTTTATAAGGTCGGAGGAGCGCAAGCTGTAGCGGCATTAGCCTTTGGTACAGAGAGTATACCAAAGGTAGATAAGATTGTAGGACCCGGCAATATTTATGTTGCCTTGGCAAAAAAAGCCGTATACGGTCATGTCAGTATAGATTCAATAGCAGGACCAAGTGAGATATTGGTTCTTGCCGATGAGACAGCTAATCCCAGGTATGTTGCAGCTGATTTATTGTCTCAAGCCGAGCATGACGAGCTAGCTTCATCTATATTGGTAACCACCAGTAAGGAGTTGGCTGCCAAGGTAGCTGAGGAAGTGGATAAACTCCTTGAAACTCTTTCAAGGAAGGAAATAATAAAAAAGTCCTTAGAAAACTATGGTTACTTATTAATAGCAAGGGATATGGATGAAGCTATTGATGTTACTAATGATATCGCGTCTGAGCATTTAGAGATTATGACCAAGGATCCTTTCATGGTAATGACTAAGATCAAGAATGCCGGAGCAATATTTATCGGAGAATATTCCAGCGAGCCTTTGGGTGATTATATAGCTGGGCCTAATCACACCCTGCCTACCAATGGCACAGCAAAGTTTTTCTCACCTCTTAGTGTGGATGACTTTATTAAGAAATCAAGTATAATATCATACACTAAGGAAGCATTAGAAAGCGTTCATAAGGACATAGAAACATTTGCAAAGTCCGAAGGACTTACCGCTCATGCCAACTCAATAGCAGTAAGGTTTGAAAACTTTTGAGTCTAATCTGCGAATTAATGATATAATGTCAATAGATACAAAGAGAGAAAGGATGAATCTTTATGGAGAAGAGAATTTCTACGATTAATCGAAAAACTAAGGAAACAGACATTCATATGGAGTTTAACCTGGATGGGAAGGGCAACGCCCAGATTGAGACCGGAATAGGATTTTTTAATCATATGCTTGACAGCTTTGTAAGCCATGGATTTTTTGATATGAAGCTAACAGCTAAAGGTGATTTATACGTAGATTCTCATCACACTGTTGAGGATACTGGAATAGTTCTTGGACAAGCCATAAAGAACGCCTTAGGCGACAAAAAAGGAATTCGCCGCTTTGGCTCATTTATACTTCCCATGGATGAGAGTCTTGTATGCTGTGCAATAGATTTGTCCGGTCGTCCATATCTCTCATATGATTTAAAGTTTGATAGTAACAAGCTGGGATATATTGATACTGAGCTTATCAAGGAGTTCTTCTATGCATTGACCTATAATGCCGGGATGAATCTACATATAAAAATGCTTAGTGGTGAAAATAATCATCATATCGCAGAAGCGGCATTTAAAGCATTTGCTAAGGCACTAGACTTGGCCAGCGGATTTGATAACAGAATAGATGATGTATTGTCAACAAAAGGTAGTTTCTAAGATGCTATTGTATTATATAAGATAGAAAGAGGTTTCAAAATGAAATTATTCCCTGCTATTGATATTAAAAACGGTCAGTGTGTCAGGTTAAGACAAGGAAGCTTCCGTGATGTATTGGTGTATTCGGACTTACCATTAAATGTAGCAAAAAGATGGGAAGCAAGTGGCGCTTCCTTTATCCATGTGGTTGACCTTGACGGTGCACTGGTTGGTCATTCCGTAAATGAAGATGTTATTAAGGATATTGTTGAAAACATCAATATACCCATTCAACTTGGTGGAGGTATCCGGTCCATAAAGGATATAGAGAATAAGCTTAATCTGGGTATTAATAGAGTAATTATTGGAACTAAGGCGGCTATCGATCCGGGATTTATGAGGGAGGCTATATCTATATTTGGTCCTGAGTGTATAATTGCAGGCATAGATGCAAAGGATGGAATTGTTGCCGTAGAAGGTTGGGAGCGGCTTAGTAATTACAATGCAGTGTCATTAGCTCTTGAGATGAAGAATGTTGGTGTTGAGACAATCGTTTATACTGATATAGCCAAGGATGGTATGCTACAAGGACCAAATGTTCACTATACAGAGGAAATGGTTGTAGAAACAGGATTAAGAGTCATAGCATCAGGAGGAATTACTTCTTTAAAGGATCTGGAAGTACTAGAGGAAATAAAAGTTCATGGGGCAATTATTGGAAAAGCACTATATGAGAATAAGATTGATATAAAAAAAGCTATAAAAATGTTTGAATAATGTATTCTTAATGAGGTGGAATCGGCAAATTTGTGCTTCCGCCCAAAGTTTACAGGCTGCGATGAAAGGAATGGCTAATATATGGCATATAAGAAGATTATTCCCTTACTAAATACTGAGGGCGAAATTGGAGCAAATATTATCCGACTTGCAAGAGAATATTCGGATAGGGGTGCTGATGAGCTACTTATATATAACTTCTCGAAGGATGAAAATTCCGGGGAGGAGTTTTTAAAATTATCTAAGCAAATAGCAAGAAGCATTGATATCCCATTAATAATTGGTTATTATGTAAGGAATTTTGAGGATGCAAAAAGAGCTTTTTATACGGGAGCTTCTGGGATTTTATTATCACATGCCCTTCTAAACTCAGCCGATCTTATTAAGGAAATATCAGGTAGATTTGGAGAGAACAAGATATACTTAGATATTGATCAATCTGTTTTTATGGATTATGATAATATTTATGAGCAATGTAAAATCCTTGGTATCGGTACAATTCTGATTCATTATGAAGATTCATCAGAAGCATTCATCTCTAAAATATCAAAGTCGCAATTAGCGATAATTATTCGTGACAATCTTAAGAATAATGATATCAGATATTTATTGGAAATGCCAAATGTTATCGGAATTACTACTGACTTTTTTATAAATAAAGATATTATGAAGGCTAAGCAGGCTTTAAGGCAGGAAAATATTAAGGTTAATGTATTCGAAAGTAAACTTCCATTTTCAGAGTTTAAGTTAAATAATAATGGCCTAATCCCTGTAATTACACAGGATTATAGAACCGGTGAGGTTTTAATGCTTGCGTATATGAATGAGGAGGCTTATAATAGGACTATTACACAAGGGCAAATGACTTATTTCTCAAGAAGTAGGAATGCTTTGTGGATAAAAGGTGAGACCTCTGGTAATTACCAATATGTTAAGGAGATTTTTCTTGATTGTGACAATGATACACTCCTTGCAAAGGTTATTCCTAGTGGTCCTGCATGTCATACCGGTAACAAAAGCTGTTTTTATACAAGCTTAATTGAAAAGGAATATAAAATGATCAATACATATCATATACTAGAAGATGTATATGATGTCATTATGGATCGTATGAAGAATCCTAAGGAGGGTTCATATACCAACTATCTTTTTGATAAGGGTATTGATAAGATACTAAAAAAATGCGGTGAAGAAGCAGCAGAAATCATTATTGCAGCTAAAAATCCCGAAACCGGAGAGTTAAGATATGAGAT
>SHOH01000007.1:0-7527 GCA_004294845.1 Anaerolineaceae bacterium | reverse complement strand
TTATATACAATAGCAGGAGGCAATGAAAGTGCATACTTACGGTGTAAATGAACTTAGGAAGATGTTTTTAGATTTTTTTGAGAGCAAGGATCATCTGGTATTAAAGAGCTTTCCCCTAATACCACGAAATGATAATAGCTTACTCTTAATCAATGCGGGAATGGCTCCCTTAAAGCCGTATTTTACTGGACAGGAGGAACCGCCAAGTAAAAGAGTAGCTACCTGTCAAAAATGTATAAGAACCAATGATATCGAAAATGTCGGAAAGACTTCACGTCACGCGACATTTTTTGAGATGCTTGGAAATTTCTCATTTGGAGATTATTTTAAGAGTGAATCTTTGGCATGGTCATGGGAGTTTTTAACCGAGGTAATTGGTCTTGATAAGAACCGCCTTTATCCTTCAGTTTATTTGGAGGATGATGAGGCTTTTGATATATGGAATAAGGAGATAGGCATAGCAAAAGAGCGTATCTATCGTATGGGCAAGGAAGATAACTTCTGGGAAATAGGTTCAGGACCCTGCGGACCATGTTCTGAGATATATTATGATCGTGGTGAAAAATACGGCTGTGGTGAGGACACTTGTGAAGTAGGTTGTGAATGTGACCGTTTTATCGAGGTATGGAACAATGTATTTACTCAGTTTTATGGAGACGGCCAGGGAAATTATACAGAATTAGAAAAAAAGAACATCGATACCGGCATGGGGTTGGAAAGACTGGCTGTGGCTGTACAGGATGTTGAATCAATATTTGATATAGATACATTTAAAGTAATAAGAGAAAAAGTATGTGAATTAGCAGGGGTAGAGTATCTTAAAAGCCCCAAGAATGATGAATCAATTCGTATTATTACTGACCATATCCGTGCCGTAACATTTATGGCTTCAGATGGTATTATTCCCTCTAACGAAGGTAGGGGATATATATTTAGAAGGTTACTTAGACGTGCAGCAAGACATGGACGTCTTCTTGGAATAAAGAATCTTTTCTTAGCAGAGCTGTCAGGTATAGTTATTAAGGAATCCAAGGATGGTTATCCTGAGCTTGAGGAGAAGAAGGATTATATACTTAAGCTTCTTGCTATAGAAGAAGAAAAATTCAATAAGACAATTGATCAGGGTCTTTCAATTCTTTCTGATATGCAGAATGATTTAGAGAAAAACAATCAAAAAATCCTTCCTGGTGAAGATGTATTTAAGCTTTATGATACCTATGGCTTTCCCTTTGACTTAACAAAGGAAATACTGGAAGAAAAGGGCTATGAGCTGGATGAGAAGGGCTTTTTGGACGCAATGGAGGTCCAGAGAGAGACAGCAAGAAGTGCCAGAGGGACTACTAATTATATGGGTTCAGAGGAGACTATATATCAACAGCTGGATCACAATCTTACCACAAAATTTGTGGGGTATGAAACTTTAAATCATAGCTCTGATATAACTGCACTTACTACCGAAACTGATATAGTAAATGAGCTTCTTACCGGTCAAAGAGGAACTGTTATAGTAGAAGAAACACCCTTTTATGCTACTAGCGGCGGTCAATCTGCCGATATAGGCGTGATTATAGATGATGCTGGTGAATTTGTCGTAGAGGATACTATTCATCTTCAAGGTGGAAAAATCGGCCATGTGGGACTTGTAACAAAAGGGAGCATTAAGGTAAATGATAAGGTTAACCTTAAAGTTAATCCTGAACATAGAGCGTCAACGGCTAAGAATCATTCTGCAACCCATTTACTGCAGAAGGCTCTTCGGATGGTATTGGGAAATCATGTTGAGCAGGCAGGATCCTTTGTATCTAATGACAGACTTAGATTTGACTTTACACATTTTTCAGCTATGACTGATGAAGAAATCAGCAGAGTAGAGGAGATAGTTAATGAACATATAGCTATGAGTCTACCTGTAAATACTCAGCTGATGTCCATAGATGAGGCTAAAAAAGAAGGTGCTATGGCACTTTTCGGTGAAAAATATTCCGAAGAGGTCCGTGTGGTTTCCATGGGAGAGTTTAGTAAGGAGCTCTGTGGTGGAACCCATGTTACTAATACCGGAACTATTACAGTATTTAAGATTCTTTCAGATACAGGTATAGCCGCAGGCGTAAGAAGAATTGAAGCCTTAACAGGCCAGAGTGTCCTGGATCACTATAAGGAGCTTGAAAACAAGCTGTTTGACGTGGCAAAAGCGGCCAAGGCAGAACCTTCTCAGCTTATAGGTAGAATTGAGAGCTTATTTGATGAGATTAAGACTCTTAAATCCGAGAATGAGAAATTGAAATCTAAGCTTGCAAGTGATTCCTTAGGGGATGTTATGAATCAGGTGAAGGAAGTAGCGGGAGTCAAACTGTTGGCGGCAAACGTACCTGAGCTTGATATGAACGGACTTAGAAACCTTGGAGATAAGCTTAAGGATAAGCTTGGAGAAGGGGTAGTGATTTTGGCTTCATCTACAGCGCCTGATAAGGTAAGCATAGTTGCCATGGTAAGCGATGAGGCAATTAAAAAAGGTGCTCACGCCGGAAACCTAATAAAGGAACTTGCTCTATTAGTTGGCGGAGGCGGTGGTGGAAGACCTAATATGGCACAAGCCGGTGGAAAGAACGCAGCCGGAATACCAGATGTAATTGCAAAAGCTGTCCAAGCACTGGAAAACCAGTTAAAATAAAAAATATCAAAAGCTCTTTAAATTATAGTCAAGCACTCTACACAAACGGGTAGAATGCTATGCGACTATGGAAATGCATTAGAGCTTCTTATATCTGAGTATTGATGCCAGATAATTAAACAGATCTGTTTGAGCAAAGCGAGTTATCTGTTTAATTATCTGTTTGGCATAAAAGACTCAGATATTAGAAGCTCTTATACATTGAAATCGAAGCATACATTCTACTGTTTCGTGTAGAGTGTTTCTTTTGAATTAATTATGGCTTTTGATATTTTTTATTCTTTATAGAGTCCGAAAAGCTTAAGGAGCTTTTGCCAGAAGTTTAGTTTTATGGGTTCGGAGATTTCGACACTGGGGGCTTCAGGGATTTCAATTGGTGCGGTCTTTAGTACGAATTGGACTGAGCCTATGTCTGTGTTTTTGTCTGATACAAAGGATTCTACAATATCACCTTTTCCGACTATTTCATCTAGGATTTTATTTATTTGTTGGTCAATCTCACTGTTGATATTAGAGGTTTTGCTTTTGAATTCATTTGTTCCTTCCTTGTAGGATGCCATCCCATCCCGAAGTTCCTTAGCACCGGAATTTATTTTAACTGCTCCATCATAAATTGCATTTGCAGAAGCTGCAATTTCTCCTGAGGAATCTCGAAACTTTTTTAAACCTTCTGTAAGCTCATCAGCACCTATTCCAAGTTGTGCTACACCATCCGTATAACCTTTAAGACCCTGTACGAATTGTACTATGCCATCAAGCTGCAGCTTTACTACAGCAAGGTCTGGTATTGTAGAAAGAAGGTCACTATAATTATCAGGTGTAAGAGTAGGAAGTCCGAGTCCCATTCCTTGAAGCTGTGCATTTATTGCATCAAAGGCAGTATTTTGTAATGCCAATGCACCCATATTAATATTATCATTCTCTTTGGATAATTCTGATAAACCGCTATTTAGGGATGATGCACCCTTATATAGCTCTTTAGCTCCCGAAGATAACTGTCCTAATCCATTATTAAAGGCATTAAGACCGTCAACATAATCGGATAATCCATCAGACAATTCTTTAAGTCCATCTAATAATTCTCCGGCACCGACATCAAGATCTTCAATTCCTTGTATTAGCTCTGTAAATTGTCCAGTAAACTGACTACTATCAAAATTTATATCAAAAGCTAAACGGATAGCATTAATTGATATGGGATCCATTTCAAAATCTTTTACATCGGCAGTTATTATACCTTCAAATGGATTCCCTGGTAGTACGGTGAAGTTTAGCTGTTTATTTCCTCCAGCCTCAGCTATAGTGGCATTATCGGCTATAATATTACTGCTTAGCTTGTTATTAAGCAAAAGTGCGATTTGTAAGCCGAAATTGTCATAAAAGCTACCCGCGAAATTAAGGTTTTTACTTACTAATATTATAATTTTTAGCTTACCAGTCATTCCGGCAAGATCAGTGGCAGACAATTCCTCGTCATTCATATAATATTTTATCTGGATATTCCATGGCAGATCCTTAGATAGAAGATTTCCTTGATAATAGAATTTATCTTCATTTGTACTAATTGTAATCTTGTCATCAGCTTGATTAAGAGAATCCCTAGTGGTTAGATTACTTAGTTTGCTGTAATTACCATAATCAGAGATATTACCTCCATCAAATATATTTACGACATATAGGTTTTCTACACTTCCATCATGTTTAAGTATCCCGTATACCACCTCATCTTTAGTAGAGGGTGTGGCGGTTGCCAAAGTGGATAGGGATGTTGATATTAATATAGTGGTTAATGCAAGGGCTAATATCTTCTTCATGTTTACCTCCATTTTGGCGCATAAAGCGCATTATAGATATTTTTTGAATATATCTGATTTATATTATAAGGAATGATTTTATTGCTTTACTTTCATTGTAGTCTTTTGGATAAGACTATCAAACAACACAAGTAAGGCCGGTAATACGAAGGCTACCATAGTAAGAGACAGAAGAGTTCCTCTTCCCAGTAACAATCCCAGCTCGGATATTATCGGATTATTTGAAGTTAAAGCAAGGGCAAACCCAGCAGATGCCAATATAATTGCAGATGTAAAGATAGCAACAAGATTATTACTTATAGTATCACGCATGGAGTCCTTAGGTGACATAGCTTTTCTGTTATTGAGGTATGAGCTGGTAAATAATATGGCATAATCTACTGTTGCCCCAAGCTGTACCGTGCTGATAATTAAATAGCCTAAAAAATTAATGGGCTTATCTGTAAAATACGGAACAGAAAGATTAATCCATATGGCAGTTTCTATACAGAAGACCAATATAAAAGGTAGGCTTATAGAACGGAAGGTCAAAAGTAATACGACATAGATACCAATAACTGCAATTAAGTTAACTAGCCTATTATCTGTTGATACCATGTTTTTCATATCATATAAAGTAGCACTCGTACCCGCAATATAGTGACTGTCATAATAGCCTTGCGTTATATCCATTATGGCTTCTATTGTTTCAAAAGCCGCAGAATCTTCTTCATTTGTATCAGTATATAGTATAATTCTTGAGTAATTTTCAGAGTAGAACTGATCATATGCTTCATCTGGAACAAATTCCTGTGGGATCTCGGCCCCCACATTATTGACATAGGATACAATGCTTTTAATATGTTGAAGGTGGGTTAATTCTTCACAAAGTTCTTTCTCCTTACCGGTATTTTCCTTTGGAACCAGTAAAACTAATAAGTTTTCTTTGCCAAAACTTTCTTCTATAAGCGCTGTGTCTCTTCCTACTCTAGAAGTAGCGGTAATATCACCGGTTCCGTACATGAACTGCGTCTTTGATTGGGCTAAGAATGTAGGAATTACTATAATCAGTGCCAGTATCATAAAGGGTATTCTTATTTTAATTATGAGCTTTCCTGAGCTCTTAAAATCCGGCATCAGCTTACGATGCCTCGTCTTATCAATTGCTTTGTATAGCAATAATGTTAATGCCGGCATGAAGACCATAACCGATATAAAGCTTAGTAAGACGCCTTTTAGAAGATTGATACCCAAATCAGCCCCTATACCAAATCTCATGAACATAAGAGCTGCAAATCCAATTACGGTTGTTGCAGCACTGGCGGCTACCGTAGGCACTGATTCCTTCATTGCCAGCACCATGGCTTTACCTGGCTCTTCATTAAGTCTATGATTGTTAAAACTATGGAGTAGGAATATAGCATAGTCTAAAGATACTGCCAGCTGCAATATCGGACTAACCGTATTTGAGATAAATGATATTTCACCAAATATAATATTAGTTCCCATATTTATTACAATAGCAATACCTATGGACGACAAGAACAAGAGAGGCTCAACCCATGAGGAGGTTGATATAATAAGTACAAGAATAACGATTGGAAGAAGTATCAGCATTGCATTAAGTACCTCTGATACGGACATGTTCTGCATCTCTGCTGAGGTGATGGCTTCTCCTGACGCGGCATTATCTTCACCGATCAAGTCATATAACTGCGCAACAGTATTTTGCTCTTTACCGCTTTCTATGGATATAGTCATTAGAGCATTATTATCTTTATAGTAATTTTCTACAATTGCTTTATCTAGGAATTCAAGAGGCACAGATTGTAATGTGTCTATGCCAATGACATCATCTAGCCAGCCCACCGATGTAACTCCTTCAATATAAGTCAGAAGTTCTTTATATTCCAATGCTTCCATAATCGACACATCATTAATCATTACTCTGGCACCGGGCATGTCACCTACAAATTCTTCTTCAATAATTCTTACTGCAATTGTTGATCCGGCATCCCTTGGCAGATAATCCACCATATTATAATTTACAGAAACAGTAGATGCCATAATAGTACTCAGGATAGCAACAATTAAGAATATAAATAAAACAATCCTCTTATGCTTGATAACTCCTTGTGAAAAACGATTCACAATATCCCTCCTCGCTTCTAATAATGTTACTATCACCAAGTATAATATTACGAGAAAATCAAATTATAATATACACTCTGTTGACAAATAACTATATGTATAGTTTAATAACATCATGAGTATATTTCAACAAACAGATATTTAATATATGTTAGTTGAACAACTAATCTCTTGAGAAAGTCGATAAACTAACAAAAATTCGAAAGATGGAGGCTATACTATGAAAAGTGTGAAGGATGATAGGCGAGTTAAATATACTAAAATGGTTTTAAAGGACAGCTTTATTAGCCTACTGGAGAAAAAGGATATCTCACAGATTACTGTCAAAGAAATCTGCGAAAATGCCGATATTAATCGCGCTACATTTTATTCACATTATACGGATGTATATGACTTACTAAAAAAAATTGAGAATGAGCTACTTGAAAACGTTAATGTGCATCTTTTACAACTATATCAAAAGGGTAAAAAGGTAAATGAAACCGATCTTGCCGAGAAGATATTCGGATATATAAAGGAAAATGCAAAGCTTTGTAAGCTACTCCTAAGTGAAAGAGGAGACCTAAGCTTTCAAAAAAAAATCATGATACTTGTATATGATAAGATCATTAACGATTTAACAGATAACAATAAGATATCCAGAGAAGATGCAGAATATGTGTATTCATTTGCTATTACGGGATGCGTTGGTATAGTACAAAAATGGCTTGATGATGATATGAAAAAATCTCCACGTTTCATGGCGGATATGGTTCTTAAGCTTACACTTGGATTGATTAGTATTTCAAAGCATCATGACAATTAGTAAAAAATAATAGATTTTATCATAATATTTTCCAAGATCATTCAATAAAACATCTAAGATAATTCTATTGAAAAAAAGTTGACGAATTAGATTTTTATGTTATAATC
>SHOH01000264.1 GCA_004294845.1 Anaerolineaceae bacterium | reverse complement strand
GAGAGTGTAAATTATTTTGTGTAAACCCCTTGGATTAATGAAAAACATCAGAGTTTACTGTGATTACCTAAGTTATATGTATAATTGCACATGGTAAGGACGCTGTCAATATAAATTTGGCAGCGTCCGCTTTTATGTATTTAGTAAAGATCTTCTTGTGTTATCCTACCCTCAAAATAAATGAAGAGCTGCTCTAAGATTTGTACCCAATTCCATGGTTTGCCTTCCCATTTCTTCGTGATATCCGTCATTGCTAAGTAAAGCATTTTAAACAAGGCATCATCTGTAGGGAAAATGGTCTTTGCCTTTGTGACTTTTCTAAGCTGTCGGTTAAAGTTTTCCATTGAGTTGGTCGTATAAATAATACGCCGAATTTCAGCTGGATACTTGAAATAGGTAGCCAGAGTAGGCCAGTTATTTCTCCAAGATGCAATAGAACTGGGATATTTTGAACCCCATTTTTCCTCTAGGGCATCTAGCTCTTGCAGTGCGATTTCTTCAGTAAGAGCCTGGTATACTTCCTTTAAGTCTCTCATAAATGCTTTTATATCCTTATAAGATATGAACTTTGTTGAATAACGAATTTGGTGTACGATACAGCGCTGTATTTCAGTGTTTGGGTACACAGCATGTATAGCATCTCCAAAACCGGTTAATCCGTCAACCGATATAATCATTATGTCTTCTACACCACGGTTCTTTATTTCATTTAGGATACCTAGCCAGTATTTTGCACTTTCATTACCACCTACCCACATGCCAAGCACTTCTTTGGAACCATTCAGCTTTATCCCTATGGCTATATAGACGGCTTTCTTAACGATTGCGTTGTCCTGTCTTACGTTATAATGTATTGCATCCATAAATACTATTGCGTACTTCCTGTCTAGTGGACGGTTCTGCCATTCTTTTGCAATTGGCAATATACGATCTGTCATCTTAGAAATCATCTCTGCCGAAGCATCTACGCCGTACACGGACTTTAGATGTTCAGAAATATCCCTTGTTGTCATTCCCTTTGCATACATAGAAAGAACCTGATCCTCAATGTTTGAAACATCAGTCTGATGCTTTTTTACTATCTGTGGTTCAAACTCGCCATTTCGGTCTCTAGGTATATCTAGACCGATTTCTCCCATGGATGAGACTACTTTCTTTTTACTGTAGCCATTTCTGCTATTCTCGGTATCCTTATTAGAATAATCATACTTAGAGTATCCGAGTTCATCATCCAATTCGGCTTCAAGAAGACCTTGTAGAGTATCTCCCAAAAGGTCTTTTAACATGTCCTGCACATCCTGTGCTGTCTCGGGTTTATAATGCTCTAGCAGTCCTTGGACGAACGCTTTGCGTTCAGGTGATAATTTTCTTTGTCTTGCCATAAAATAATCCTCCTAGATTAATATTATTTTAACATTAATCCAAGAGGATTTCTCTAGTTTACACAAAATTATTTACAGTCTC
>SHOH01000127.1 GCA_004294845.1 Anaerolineaceae bacterium | reverse complement strand
GGCCATTAATGATATATAATATTGGAGCATCGAATTTATTATCTGATATGTGTACTGAGTTTACATCTACAGCTTCATTGCCATGCAGCTACGATATTCCAATTTCTTGTTCAAAATATCTTCTTGTAGCAAGAAAGGTCGATAATAATGATCAGGAAACATTAATAGATATACCTAAAGATCAGGTTATTGTTGAAACTAATTATAATTATGTCGAAGATTTAGATACTATGGTTTATTCCAGAGAGGATTTCGGTTTAGAAAACGATAGCTTTATTGGCTGTATCGTAGGTAATCGATTAGATTCTGAAATTGATGATGATTTTATAGATTTAATTAAAAATATTATTACTGAAACCGATATTCATATAGTGTTCATCGGTACTATTGAAGATAAAAAGCGTATAATAGATAAAATGAGTGATAATAAATCAAGATTACATTTCTTAGGACATCAACTTCATGCTAAAGCCATAATCAGATTGACCAATATATATATTAATCCCAAAAGAAAAGGTGGAGGAAGATCATGCTTTGAAGCCTTATCCTATGGAATTCCAGTTGTAACTCCTAATATTGGTGATGTGTATTATACATGTAATGGTACAATTAGTGCTACAAACTATAAGGAAATGTATTCCTCAATTATAGAATGCTATTCAGATCAGGATTATTATAAGAAGATATCCAATCAAGCCTCACTTAGAGCTGTTGAATTATCTAATATTGTTGCTACTCAGAAGGATGTGATAGATAACATACTAGCTTTTGAATTACATAAAACAGTTTGAAACGGCAATTGAGGTTCAGTATCGACATATATATGCCGATATACATTTTAATAGGAAAATTATGTTTATAGATTAAACACATGTACTAACTTTTTGCAAATGTTGATATTTAGCAGTGTTACGAAGTGGAGGTTTCATAAGATGAAAAGATTAAAAAAGATGGTTAAATACGCATTTCTATTAGGAATAGCATTGGTTTTATTGTTATTAACCTATAATGGACAAGCCTACGCAGCCTCGGTCACCATTAACACAGTGGATTATACGAACGAGAATATAGTTGTTAATAACAACGGTAACGCAAGGATTTACTTTGCCACTGAAAATGATGCTGCAAGAAACTCCTGGGAAACAATGCCGGCAGATGTCGGGGCTATATCAACAATTGATTTTTCATGGGTGTCACCGACAGTTGAACAGGTTATTGTGGTAAAGGGAGAAGACGGAGTTGCCCATAGAGTAACATTAAGGGAAAGAGCCAGAAAGCTTGAAGTATCTATCAGCTATGACAGAATGGCAACCCTTGCTAAGACTGACACCATAGCACATATGCTAAATATCATGTCCTCAGCCGGAACAGGTGAAAGTCCCATAACATTTTCCGAGCTTGAATGGAGAAAAGGTGAGAATGGAGCCTGGAGGGATACAGATAATCCGGCAACTCCTAAAGACATTCTAACGGTTGCTCAGCTCGAAAAGCTACAAATAAAAGGTGCAGATTTATATTTTCGTATTAAAGCTGTAAATGATACAAGTGCAAAGGATGGAACAAAGGGAAGAAGAGTAAGTAAAGAAGTTAGATTAAAGATAGCCAAGAAGGCTTCTCCTGTGGTAATTGGAATTGACGGTGAAGATTTCACCGCAGATATAAGATATGGTAAGGAATATCGTGTTACCACCGGCGGTGTAACAACAAACTGGGTAAAAGTAACTGATAAATCTATCAGAGAAGTTCCGCTGGCGGTCATATTAAATGACGGTTCGAATGGTCTTACAGCAGCCAAAGCTTTTCCTGCTATGTTTATTGAGATAAGGGACTATGCCACAGCAAGAGCAGCCGCATCAAAGATTACCGAAATACAATTGAAGGCACAGAGAATACTAACGGGTAATATTGTTAAGGGAGTAGCCCCGGATGATGCTGATTCCTCAGATCCGAATATGTATATTTCCTATAACGGATCGGCAAATATATCTATTACTATACCGGCAGCTTCTACAGATAATCCATATCAGTACTGCATAGTAAAACCCGGTGATGTCTTTGATAACGAAAGAGTGTCTTGGTCTACTATAACAAGAAGCTCCGCCGTGAAGGTTTTATCCAGCAGAGCGGTAGAGGGTAGTGAGATATTTATAAGACAGAAGGAAATCAAGTCAAAATTGGCAACCAGAACAACCCCTGCAGTGGATTACGAATTAGCTTCAACCTATCTAAAGCATAAGGTAGAATACCCTGCGGTACCTGTTGTTGAGCAAAAGAGTTTCACATTTATTAAGGGAATTTCAGATGATTTAATCTTTAACATTAAGCTAAACATTGTTGGTAAGCTTCCCTATGAGACAGAGATAAGGTCCATCAAGCTTGGTACCAGAGAACTTACTTTTACTAGCACAACAAATTTAACAGGTACTCCTGTACCAACAACTGAGTATAATATTGAGGTTACACTTGATAGTGATTACCTAAATGACTTGCCTAACAGCTACAGTAGAGCTCTTTACATTACCTTTGAAAATGGTACTGTGGACAAGACTGCCATAAAATTAACCATACAAAGTCCTACACCTGCCTCTGCAATAACGGCTTCCGCTTCAAAGGGAAAAGCAGCAGGCACCACATCTATCAGAGTATATACAACAGTACGGGCTGGTAATAAGCTTGTATATACCAGGACAGGAACTAAGGTAGAGGGTCTTCATACTGAGAATGTAATTACAGGAACCGATTTTGTCGATCAAGCCGATATTGCGGTAAATGTCGGTGAGTATGTGACAGTATATGAGATAAACGATACTAATAATAAGGTCGTAAGATACAAGTGTATTCAAATAACTTCTTTATATATTAATCCTTAGAATATTTGAGGTGACCATTAGTGACAGATAATATTATGGATATATTTGATAAGAATATTAAGCTGCTTGAGAGTACAGAAAAATCCATCTGCTATTTTCGTGAGCAGCAACATGATATTGCCCTTGGCATGATAGCTGATTCGATAGATCTTATCAGACATTCCATAGAAGCCATTATTAATAATAAAGAATATTTCAAGTTGATTGAAGCAGATTCTGTTATGGAGATGTTAAGTAGGATATTGGAAGCCTACAGAATGGAAGATTATATCCTCCTTGCGGATTTACTTGAGCTTCAGCTGGTAAGCTTTATAATTGGAGTACAAGAGCTTATTATCAGCAAGGAGGAGCTAACATTTAGTGAAGAAAGTTTTCGTGATAATCTTAAGCAGCTTAAGAAGGCTAGCCTAGGTCTTGAAAAGCTTTTAGAGGAACCGATTGACCCTCAGACACTTCTTAAGGAAGGCTATAGAGTGGAGTTTTCCTCCTGTGGCTTAATGACTCTTGCTGCAAGGAACAAAGATAAATCATTCTATTTTCATACTAATGGTATGATTCCTGCTGAAGCCTTCATGCTTGCAAAACATTGGTATAATAATAAAGCAAAGAGATATATTATATATGGGTTAGGTTTTGGGTATCATATAAAAGAGCTACTTTTTCTTTCAGATAACTCGGAGATGATTATATATGAAGAGGATTTGAATGTAATTGTGCTGGCATGTACATTTACAAGGCTTAGGGATTTATTTGAAAGCGGTAGAGTAAAGCTTGTTTATGACCCAAAGTTTCAGGAGCTAAAGAATGTCATTAATAATCTACAAAATGATGAGAAGCTTTGTGTTCATTATCCCTCTTTTTTGAATATAAGAAGTGAGAAGGGAAAGAAATTATTAAAAAGTTATGTTTTCTGGTCTGATGCCGACTAAGATCAAAAGAGCCTACAATTGAAAGGAGGAATCTATATGGTGTACATCATGATTGCTTTGTTTGTATTTCTACTTGATACTTATTTAAAGAATTATATCGAACAAAATTTCCGTATTGGAGAAAAGAAGGATATTCTAAAGGGCAAAATTACCATAAAAAAAGAGTACAATAGTGGATTTTGCCTGAATCTTCTAGACGACAGTATAGATTTCGTAAAAAAGGTATCGGCGATTGCATTTGGCATAGTTAGCCTGGCGTTTTTAATAATTTTGCCAAGAAAGAGGAAAGGTCTTATGAAACTGGGATTATCCTTATGTATAGGCGGTGCAGCATCTAATCTTAAGGATCGTTTTGAGAAAGGCAAAGTAGTAGATTATTTCAGCTTTAACATAAAATCAATTGAGCATATAGTATTTAATCTAGCAGATATGTTTATTATTATAGGTTCATTTATATTATTTTTGTCTTCTCTCTTTCATCCGAATGGGACTTGTAAAAAGACAGACAAGGGACGAATATTAGAAAAGGACGAATAAATAAGACATAGAATTCACTTAAGGGAACAGTATGTTTCCCTTTTTTTAACATAAGAGTGGTTCGCAAAGCGTGCCACTCGTTGTTTTTGTATATAAGCAGATTAATCTGCTTATTCGCACAGAATACAGGCTAACACAGATTGGACACAGAATTTTTAGAACTATTTTATTGATTTATAATTAGACTATCAGTATAATGAGATATATTGTAAGATTATTAATAGGAAGATAGGATTCTTTAAATTATATAGATAATGTATTAAATATTGATGGAGGACTTAATGGATAATAAGAACGACAAGAATAACAAGAATAATATGCCAAACAAAACAGCAATCATTATAACAATGATATCTGCTATATTTATTTGGTATATGTTTTCATTTTTACAAAATGCAATAAAAGAGAGCACAAATATTGAAAAAACCTATGATGAGTTTATTCAAATGGTTGATAACGAACAGCTGGAGAAGGTTATTATTAGTAGTGACAGAATTAGATTTGTTCCTAAAGTACAGCCAAATATAGGTTATAATGAAACTTATTATACAGGTAATATCTATAATCCCGAGTTATATAACATATTACAGGAGGCCCATGAAAGATATGGCCTAACCTACTACAGCGAGGTTATAGATAATCGAAATACCATCCTAGATAGTATCTTGTCGATGGTGCTTCCCTTCATACTGATTTATGTAGTTATGTGGTTCTTATTCAAGGCAATTTCAAAGAATAGCGGCGGTGTAATGGGTGTAGGAAAAAGCAACGCTAAGGTATATGTGGAAAAATCCACAGGAGTCACCTTTAGGGATGTTGCAGGCCAGGAGGAAGCAAAGGAATCTCTTACTGAGATTGTAGATTTTCTGCATAATCCCGCAAAGTATACCAGAATCGGTGCCAAACTTCCCAAAGGAGCATTACTTGTAGGTCCTCCGGGAACAGGTAAAACACTGCTTGCTAAGGCTATAGCCGGCGAGGCAAAGGTTCCCTTCTTTTCTTTGACAGGATCGGACTTTGTGGAGATGTTCGTCGGAGTAGGAGCTTCAAGAGTAAGAGATTTATTTAAGCAGGCACAGCAGACTGCTCCCTGTATAATATTTATAGATGAGATAGATGCAATCGGAAAAAGCAGAGATAGTCACTATGGAGGCGGTAACGATGAAAGAGAGCAAACCTTAAATCAGCTTCTTTCCAATATGGACGGGTTTGACTCCTCAAAGGGCTTAGTGGTACTGGGTGCTACCAACCGCCCGGAAGTTCTTGATAAAGCGCTGCTTCGCCCCGGTAGATTTGATCGTCGTATTATCGTTGATAAGCCGGATCTTAAAGGAAGAGTAGATATATTAAGAGTTCATGCCAAAAATGTTCTTATGCATGATTCTGTCGACCTGGAGGCTATAGGAAGGGCTACCAGCGGTGCGGTGGGTTCAGATCTTGCAAATATGATTAATGAAGCTGCAATACTGGCAGTTAAGCAGGGACGCACGGTTGTAACTCAGGAGGATTTATTTGAATCTGTTGAAGTGGTTATAGCAGGTAAGGAAAAGAAGGATAGGATTTTAAATAAGGAAGAAAAAAGAATTGTTGCATATCATGAGGTAGGTCATGCACTGGTAACAGCATTAGAAAAGCATGCAGAGCCTGTTCAAAAGATTACCATCGTTCCAAGAACAATGGGATCACTAGGTTATGTAATGCAGGTGCCTGAGGAAGAAAAATACCTTATGAGTATGGATGATATCCTAACCCGCATAACTACCCTTTACGGGGGTAGAGCAGCAGAAGAGCTGGTGTTCGGATCTATCACAACCGGTGCCTCTAATGATATTGAAAAGGCTACCGGTCTTGCAAGATCCATGGTTACCCAGTTCGGTATGTCTGAAAAGTTCGGACTTATGGGTCTTGAGTCTATAGAGAGCAAATACCTTGATGGAAGACCTGTCCAAAACTGCAGTAACGAAACTGCCGGAGAGATTGACAAGGAAGTAATGAGAATCTTAAAGGAATGCTATGATAGGGCTTTTAAATTACTATCAGAAAATCGTGATGTATTAGATAGAATAGCGGAGTATCTTATCACTAAGGAAACCATCACCGGTGAAGAATTTATGAATCTTTATAAAGAGGTGAAAGGTGAGGATTTAACAGAGACTCATACTGAGGATACGGATGAAAGCAAAAGTGCCAAAGACCTAGCTGATACAGAAGCCAAGACTTACAAGGAAGAGATTGTGACAGAATCTGAGGATGCTGTATCTGAAGAAGATACTTTAAAAGAAGCAGAAGAGACTACAGATGTAGAACAGATTTAATCAAAAAGGATAATACTATAAATTACAAGTAACTAGATAAGGTCTGCCCATTATTTTACGTATGAGCAGACCTTTTTGATTCTTTAATAAACAAAAGAAAGTAAGATATTCTGTGCAAAGTCACCGAATTTTTCTCCGAAAAGATTGAAACCTCCAATATATTGTGCATCTGGCTTATTGCCAATACGGATAGTAATAGAATTAGAACCAGATAAGTCTAATTCTTGTATGTTTACAGTAGAGGATATAGCCGAATTGATATAAGAACCAGCTTCATTCACTTCTAATGTAATTAACATACCATGCTGTGTAACGCCGCTATCCCACCAAGATGGGTTTAACCGCCCACGTCGGCTTCCGAAATCACCTGGGGACTGCCATGTGCCACAATCAACGCCGTTTACCCATATGGTAATATCAGATTTCCAGTTTTCTTTGTAATTAGGAGCTTCTGAGCATGTTTCAAAAGAAAGCATAAGACTTTTGGGTATATTTACTTCGTTTATGGGAAATGGAAATTTATATTCAACAAAACCACTGGAGGTCCAGAGAATCTGTGCATGAATTCTTTCGGGTAAAAAGAAATCAGAGGGCCGATCTTCATATCCGATTGGTGCGTGTTCTGATGCTATGCCACATGTTGGCGTTATCTCACAGTCGGTAAAAGCGCCTATCGGCATGGATATACTAAGTACTTGATTAACGTTGGGATCAATGCCTGAAAGGCGGATGTTGATAAAATCATTCTTTCGACTGCAAAGCTTCATAGAACCTCGAGTACCTGGCTGCGTCTTTGTTTGAATTAAGTCGGCATCTTCTAGAGTACGTATATGCAATGCGGCACTTGATGCTGGTATTTGCAACTTATCTGCTATTTCACCGACATTGTAACTATTATAATAAAGTAATTTTAGGATTTCTATTCTAACAGGAGATGATAGGGCATTTCCAACTTTGCATAATTGCTCTTTACTATCTGCAGTTAGTTCTAAGATTTTAGCCATAATGATACACCACCTTGTAAAAATATTTGTTTGAAGATATTATAGCAGTCATATTTTAAAAAGTCTATTATTACAAACAGAAAAACCAAATAAAAAACACATTTTTTTTATTAATAAACATAAAATATGTTTTAAATAAAAATAATATATAAAAAAGG
>SHOH01000126.1 GCA_004294845.1 Anaerolineaceae bacterium | reverse complement strand
CAGATAAAAAGTGAAATAATCATGCCCAGTGTAGCTATTGCTAGCTGGGCTATTTTTTTATATAATAGGAAAGTTCGTCCTATTATATAAAAAAATGCTCTGCAAGGATGCGCACTCGCGCACTTAGTATTTTGCCAGCAAAGCTGGCCGCGCTCGGCGCGAGAGTTTCGCAAGCGAAACTCTTTCTTGTTAAATGATGTGGATTTTAACCTTACTGATAGCCCTGAAAATACAGATGTAATAAAAGCCATAATCGGGTATGCCATGATGAAGCCACCGGTCATACCGGTAAGTACATATATTCCACCCTTAAGTCCTGCAAATACAGGCAGTCCAAATGCTCCTAAGAGAATATATGCTAGGGTTGAAAAGAAAGCATATTTGGGTTCAAGCATCATGCCTGTTAAGAAAATTGCCAATAATGATAGACTAAAGGGAATGGGTTGTATAGGTATAATAATTTGTGACATTACAGCGATTATAGCTGTAAACATACCGGTAAGTATTAATTTCTTTGTCGTTGATTGTCTTGAGTATGTCATGAAAGTCTTGTCTCCTTATTGATGTGGTTTTAATATGAAAAATATTTATTAATCAGATTTTGTCCTTACGCTAACTTCTCCTGAGGATAATACTTCTTTATTACCATCGGAATATTCTACTATTAATCTGGCTCTGTCATCTATATCCACAGCTTTAGCCGGATGGGTATCATTTCCCTTAAGCACATATATATCTTTACCTATGATAAATGAGCGCTTTTTGTATTCAAGAAGATAATCCGGATCGGATGGATTATCCATGGAATTTGATAGATTATTCAATATCTCTGCAGCTAAAACAGACGTAGCCGGTATGTCTTTGGGCGAATTCGAAAAGATAGAACCAGCGACAGTCTTTATATCATCGGGGAAATCCTTTGTTGTTACATTTACTCCGATACCCACAATGGCATATTCCAAACCACCATTTTCTATATTAAGGGATGCCTCTGTAAGAATTCCGCATACCTTTTTACCATTCATAAATAAATCATTTACCCACTTAATATGAACATCATCATTTGTAAGCTTCTCAATTGCCTGTGCAACAGCAACAGCGGCAGTGGTAGTGATTAAAAGTGAATCATCAAGATTTAATTTGGGTCTTAGAATAAGTGATAGATATAAACCTGTAGAATCAGGAGAGTAGAAGCTTCGTCCCATTCTACCGCGGCCTTCGGTTTGTTCGTTGGCTATGATTACTGTACCCTGGGTTGCTCCTGCGCTAGCCATTTCCTTAGCCAGAGTATTGGTGGAACCTACGGTTTTTCTTACATCAAGATGAAAGCCCTTTGCCTTACCCCGCAAATATGGAGTGATGCTTTCTGCAGTAAGGATATCATTTGAATCCTCAAGGCAATAACCTCGATTAGGTGCGGCACTTATATTATAGCCCTCACTTTGTAGCTGTTTTATATTCTTCCAGATTGCTGTTCTGGTGACGAATAGCTTTTTGGCCATCCAAGCTCCGTTTACACTTCTTCCTCTGTTTTGTTCAAGAATTTCTAATATTTGTTGCTTTAATTCCATCTATAAACTTCCTTTTTTGTTATTTAGTATAGCAGAAGTTTTTGAATTGTCAACCTAAGAGGGCAAAAGAGTTGACAATTGTATATGGTAAAAAAAACGGTGCCAGGCACCGTTTTAGTCAAATGTATCCGTATAGAATTCTTCAATTAATCTATCGAGAAAATCGCTATTTTGCTCACCAAATTCATTAAGTAGCATTTCTCGGATTGTATCGGTCTTCTTGATGTAATCCAGTTCCTCCGATAATTCAGAGTTGGTGATTGATGCTAAAAACTCATCAGTAACTGTATTACGAAGCCATTCGTTAATTCTATCTCTTAGTCGGGTTTCTTCATCAATTTCAAGCTTTAGCAGTTTGGCTTTTTTACCTGTGGATATACCTACATAGATAAAGAATATAAAGAATGCTCCCATGATAAGGTTTGGAAAAATGCCATATAATAAGGTTAAAACCTCCATTACATTTAAGATTACGAATACTATACCTGCGACTCCCATAAGAAGGAATATATATTGCGTACTGACGTAATCCTTATATTTTTCCTCTTTCATAACATAGCTTCCGGAGCCCGATAATAAGCTTTTAACAGAAGCTTTTTGATCCTCATCAATATCATTAGGAATATCGGTTGATTCCGATAGGGCTTCTTCGTCATCGGTGAGAATATCTTCCGGATTTGCATCATCTTGCATTGAAGCTCCATCATTATCATCTTGTAGCGGAGTCTCAACATCATCATCTTTATCTAATAGCGGAGCTTGGTCATCATCGATGTCATCATCAGTGTCAGAAATCGTATCAGAAGATACATCATCCATGTTAGCGGATGCGATTTCCTCCGTAGCCATATCGGAAAAAGCTTCTGCATCTGAGGTATCAGAGAGAATATTACTTTCATTATATTCCTCTAAGTCTTCTTGATTCATTTCTTCCTTCTCAATTCTATCTCTTTCAACGAAATAAAAGGCTTGGTAGTATTTTTTGGCTTCTCTTTCTTTCGTTGAGGGAACTGACAAAATATATGCATCTTTTTCTTCGTCAAAATGTATCTTGGTTTCTAAGCCGGAGTATTCAAAATATTTAGCCAGTTTCTCTGCGATACTTCTTTTTTCAGCTTGGAAAAAAGGTATATATTCTTGCATAATATCAACTCCATTCTTATATATGATTAGGTATATCAACAAACTATTTTATAATATTAATTAAATCACTTATATTATTATTCTGCCATGAATCTATGATAGGACTTCTTGCCTTTTCTTACTAGGATAGCACCATCTGAATCAAAATTCTTGTCTGTAAGAATCAAATCAAAGTTATCTACCTTTTCATCATTTACTGTGACTCCGCCTTGCAAAATGGTGCGGCGTGCATCCGAGCGAGATACGGCAAGCTTGGCATCACACATTAAAGTGATAAGATCAATTCCTTCAGCAAAACTTGTGGCCGGATAGGTAGTGGTGGGTATATCCTCGGATTTTGCACCGCCACTAAATAATGCTCTGGAGGCCTCCTGTGCTTTTGTTGCTTCATCCTCGCCATGTACTATCTTGGTGATTTCAAAGGCGAGAACCTCTTTTGCTTGATTTATCTCTGCATCCTTTAGAGCCCCCAGTCTTCTTACTTCATCCATGGGAAGGAAGGTGAGCAGGCCTAAGCATTCCTCAACCTTAACATCTTCAATATTTCTCCAGTACTGATAAAACTCGTAAGGAGAAGTCTTATTAGGGTCAAGCCATAAGGCTCCTTTCATGGTCTTACCCATCTTTATGCCTTCACTGGTTGTAAGAAGTTTAAAGGTAAGTCCAAATGCAGGCTTTTGCTCCTTGCGACGGATTAAGTCAACACCACTTATTATATTGGACCACTGATCATTTCCACCAAGCTGTAAAGTACAATCATACAATTTGTTTAATTTCCAGAAATCATAGGACTGCATAAGCATGTAGTTAAATTCGAAGAAGGTAAGTCCCTTTTCCATTCTCTGCTTGTAGGCATCTGCTGCCAGCATTTTATTAACTGAAAAATGAATTCCGATTTCACGTAGAAATTCTACATAATTTAAATCAAGAAGCCAATCTGCATTATTAGCAATGATAGCCTTGCCATCGGAAAAGTCTATGAACTGAGAGAGCTGTTCCTTGAAGCGGCTTGCATTATAGTCTATGGTTTCTCTGGTCATAAGGGAGCGCATGTCGGATTTGCCGGAAGGGTCTCCTATCATGGTGGTTCCGCCTCCCAGTAGAGCAATAGGTTTATGTCCCGCCTGTTGCATATGCATCATTGCCATAACTGTAAGAAAATGTCCTGCAGTCAGACTGTCAGCAGTAGCATCAAAGCCTATATAAAAGGTAAGGGATTCCTTTCCTAATAATTCTCGAACCTCATCCTCATGTGTGCATTGCTCGATAAAACCACGTTCTTGTAGTATGTCATATACATTAGTTGACATTGGTATTCCTCCTTGTATTGTCTGTTCGTTAACTAAAGTCATTATATATGATATCATTTTAATTTTCAATGAATTTTCCAAAAGGTGTGCATCGGTACCATGTGTGGTACCTGTGTGGTACCTGGCACGGTACCTGGCACCGCAAACATTACATTTGTCATATGAAAGATATAACAGCTGTCACTTCCTATGTATGGCTATTACAGATATGATTATACCAATGGAGATACAGGGGAAACAAAAATAACTTATTGAGGGAGGATAATTCCTCCGTTAAATGTTATGAAACAAAAATAACTTATCTAGGAGGATTTGCATGTTTTACGTTAGTATTAACAATTTGGTAAAAAAATACGGTGAGCTTACGGCAGTGGATCATATTAGCTTTAACGTAGAAAAAGGTGAAATATTTGGTCTGCTTGGACCAAACGGAGCAGGAAAATCCACCACACTCAATGTAATAACAACCTTGTCTGATTTTGATAAAGGTGAGGTTATTATTAATGGGATGGATATACGAAAGGATAAAAAAAGCATTAAGCAGTTAATCGGTATGGTTCCACAAGATATAGCTATATATGATCATCTAAACGCATTGGAAAATGTGAAGTTCTTTGCTTCTCTCTATGGCCTTAGGGGTAAGAAGCTTACACAGAATGTCATGGAAGCATTGGAGTTTGTAGGACTATCAGATAAAATTAAATTAAAACCCAGAAGAATGTCAGGTGGTATGAGAAGAAGGCTAAATATCGCCTGCGGTATTGCCCATAATCCTCAGCTTATTGTTTTGGATGAGCCAACGGTTGGGGTAGATACACAGTCAAGAGAGCATATTTTAAATTCCATAAAGCTTCTTCGTGACAGAGGTGCTACGGTTATATATACCTCCCATTATATGCAGGAAGTGGAAGAGATCTGTGACAGAATAGCAATTATTGATAAGGGGCAAATGATAGCTTGCGGAACTGAGTCGGAACTTGTATCCATGGTTACGGATGTTCTTTCTGTATACGTAGAAACACGAATACCTGTAGAATTTAATAGAGAGACATTTTGCAAGAAGGTAAAGCTAATGCCGGGAGTGAAAGGAATTATTATAGAGGACTCACTTATAAGAGTTGATATATCAGTTGAACAAAACAGTATTGAAAGGATTGTTCAGGAATTTATTAGCCATGAGCTTCCCATCAATAATATTAAGTCTGAGGTGCCAAATCTGGACACCCTTTTCTTAACCTTAACAGGTCGAGAGCTTCGATAGGAGGTGTGAAATGATTCAAATTATTATTAAGGAAACCAAGGAATTCCTCAGAGAGATAAGCAATGTGTTTTTCTATCTGATTTTTCCTGTAGTACTGGTGTTTTTGCTTGGCAATCTGCTTTCTAAGCTTGATGCACCTGAGGAAGCTATAGGAGAAGTTAAGATTCATTATATGATAGAAACAGAAGCAATAGCTGATATCATGTCAATTGAAGGTTTTATTCAAGGTGTATCGGATGAGCAAAATATTATTTTTGAAAAATCAGAAGATATAAATACTTCTAAGGCATTGGTTGGTGAAGATAAAATTACATCAGTCATAATATTTACTAATAGTCCTTTGGAGATTCAGATATTTGAAGGGACGAATCGTATCAAGAATCGAACTATAAATGCTATGATGAATGGCTTTTCACAGATAAATAAAGCCGTAAATGTAATAGTAGAAAGTAATCCGAAAGCCCTTATGAATCTAGGGGACAAAGAAGCTGATTTCATTAAGCAAAAAGATCTGGGAATTAACAGAACTATGCTTGATTACTATGCTATTACTATGATGTCAATGATTAGCTTTATGAGTATCATGCTTGGAGCTATGTGCTTTATGGGTGAACGGCAGTATAAAACTATAGATCGTTTGAAGATTGCTCCGATTAGTCAGGTAAAGCTATTCTTATCAAAAATTCTTGGCCTCCTACCTCAGGTCATAATACAAATTAGTATTTTAATGATATTAAGCGTATTTGTATTCGGTGCGAATTACGCGTCTAATTTCTTAGATAATCTATATTTGTTTTTTATGTTCTTTGTTTTAACATTTACAATTATAATAATCGGAGCTGTATATGGGCTATTTGTTTATGCTCATCCTATGGCAACGCTTATGCCTGTAATCTGGATTATGATGTTCATATCTGGAACCTATTCTAAGGCGCTATTTATTGACGGAGTAACACAGGTAATGCCGGCATATAAAGTGCAAGAAGCCGCCTTTGATCTGGCCATATTTGGCAGATATGATAAGGCTAATTTGGTAATTGTAGTTTGCATTATCATCTCGCTGACCATGCTAGTTATTGGTGCAATGAGCTTTAGGAGGAGGGTGGATGAATGAAAAACATAGGTCTGTTAACAAAGTCATATATTATGAGAAATTATAAGGCAATCTTTCTTTCAGCCTTTAGTGGTATATTACTATGTATATTAATTTACATTATGGGACAATTTGTGGGAAGTGTGACCTTATCAAAGATTCAAATAGGGGTTGTGGATTATGATAAGAGTATTCTATCTAGTGATTTTAAAGCCTATCTATCCGAGGAGCTTGACTATCAGTTGGTAGAGCATGAAAGCTATGATTATCTGTCGGAATTGTTGATTGATAAAAGTATTTCAAGTATAATAGAGATACCGAAAGACTTTTATGATACCTTTGCTTCCGGCCATGACGGATATATTCATATTACCTCTACGGATGACTTTGAAAATGCTGCATTTTTGGAGGCATATATGAACAGCTATCTTGCTGGTGTCAGGCTTTTATCTAGTAGCGCAGAAGGTGATGAGGAAGCCTTTGATAGGCTTATAGCAGAATACAAAGAAGTGAAAATACCCATATCTAAGGCTGTGGCATTCGACTTTGACTTGGATAAATTTAGACAAAAAGAAGGATTTCATAATACAATAGGATTTTTTCTACAGATCGTATTCGCACTGGGTATGGTATTATCATTTATGATTATTGATGATAGATCAGGCGGCATTTATAACAGGGTTACTGTAACGCCTGTAAAACCTGTACAATATATCGCAGGTAATAGTATATTTGGGCTTATACTATCGCTTGTAATGGTAGTGATTTATTGTGCTTATATTAATTTTATGGGCATTGATATTGGATTCCCGGTTTACAAATTATTTTTCTTGATGCTATTACTATCATTATTTGTAACTTGTTTTATTGTAGTTTCTTCTATACTAATTAGGTCAAAGAGCGGTGTATCGGCACTTATAATGGGATATTGTGTGCTTGGTGCAATCCTTGGAGGAGCATATTTTCCTATAGATTTTGCTCCGGAAAGCCTTCAGAACATGTCGAAAATTCTACCACAGTTTTGGTTCATGGATGCAATTCGTAAGTTGATGAAGAATCCTATGGCAGATATATCTTCGAATATAATAATTATGGGTCTATTTACTGTATTGGCATTTTTAATAGGAGCAGTATTGTTTTCACAAAATTATAAAAAGGGTTAGGCTAATTCTATGATAGATTTACCAGTCCTATATCTAATTACAAAGCTGGTGGCTATGGCTGCCTCGAATTTGATAATGGCAAATGCTAAGACCGATGTGGTTGTGATAATTATATCGGTTCTTAGCTTTGCTTGCGTATTTGTGTTAGAGCTATTGATCGACAGGCTATGGAAAAAGAAATTCTTTCTTTTTATTACTATATCAACGTCAATTATGGCATGCTTTATTATCGGAATCCAGCTGATGTTTCCGCTTTTGCTAGTATTATTATTACATATATT
>SHOH01000125.1 GCA_004294845.1 Anaerolineaceae bacterium | reverse complement strand
TATATAGTATTCGATACTAGATGTCAAAGCAAAAATAATGATGTAAAACGGATATAAATATCTTGCCAAACATCTTGCTAAACATGAAGTAAACTTGAAAGAGACACTACGGCGTGCTATACTTATCCTATGCTTTTTTGCAAAATACATAAAGACAGGCAGGTAGATACATGAGTATATATGATACATTAAATCCCGAACAAAAACGAGCAGTTTTACATGATAAAGGCCCTCTTTTGATACTAGCCGGTGCTGGATCAGGAAAAACCAGAGTTCTGACTCATCGCATTGCATATCTGATTGAGCATAGGAATGTCAACCCATGGAATATTCTGGCTGTTACATTTACCAATAAGGCTGCCAGAGAAATGAAAGAAAGGGTAGATCAGATAGTAGGCTATGGTTCGGAAAGCATCTGGGTAAGTACCTTCCATTCTACCTGTGTCCGAATCTTAAGACGATTTATTGACAGAATCGGCTACGAGCGAAGCTTCTCCATATATGATACTGATGATTCTAAGACTCTGATTCGTGAAGTCTGTAAGTATCTTGAGATTGATACTAAGCGAATATCCGAGAGAAGTATCCTAGGTGCAATATCAAAAGCTAAGGACGAACTGATAACACCCGAAGAATTCGAGAAAAGTGTAAGTGGGGATTATATGCTAAAAAAGCAAGCCGAAGCTTACAAGGAATACCAGAAGCGTCTTAAAGCAAGTAATGCTTTAGATTTTGATGATTTAATTGTAAAGACTGTGGAGCTTTTTATGAAGGATAAGGAGGCTCTTACCTTCTATCAGAACAGATTCAGATATATTATGGTGGATGAATATCAGGATACCAACACAGCACAATTTCGCTTGATTCATCTCCTAGCTTCAGGTATTAATGAAGAGGGGGAGAAGGAATATAATCTCTGTGTAGTCGGTGATGATGACCAAAGTATTTACAAATTCCGTGGTGCTAACATTCAAAATATTCTGAATTTTGAGAAGGCATTTGTAGGTACTAATGTTATAAAGCTGGAGCAAAACTATCGATCAACAAAGAGCATCTTAGATGCTGCTAATGAGGTTATTGCTAATAATATAGGTCGTAAGGACAAAGCCCTTTGGACTGATAATGATAAGGGGGAGCCGGTAAGCTATACCCTCTTTGAATCGGATTTAGATGAGGCTGATAGCATCATAAGTGAAATTAAGAGAACAGTAGAGAATAATAATGCAAGCTATAATGATTATGCCATTCTCTATAGAACTAATGCCCAGTCCCGTATATTTGAAGAAAAACTTATACTTAAGAATATCCCATATAGAATTATCGGAAGTGTAAATTTCTATGCTCGTAAAGAGATTAAGGATATACTTGCTTACCTAAAGACTATAGATAACGGACTTGATAATATAGCCGTAAAGAGAATAATTAATGTCCCCCGTCGCGGTATAGGTCTTACCACTATCGATAAGGTTAATGACTATGCACTTTTAAATGAAATGAGCTTTTATGAAGCACTTACGCGGGCTGCGAGTATCCCCGGCTTAGAACGAACAGCTTCAAAGATTATACCCTTTGTCAGCATGATAGAGGGGTTACGTACTCAGCTTTATCAGGAAAATTATGATTTGACTGAGCTTATTGACGATGTTTTGGAAGCTAGCGGCTACCTAAAAGATTTAGAAGCTGAGGGTTCAGATGAGGCAAATGATCGTATATCCAATATCGATGAGCTGATTAATAAGCTAGTTACATATGTTGAAGGGGCTGAAGAAGAACCTACTCTAAGCGGATTTTTAGAGGAGGTTGCTCTAGTTTCTGATATTGACAACTTAGATGAGAGTACTGATAATATTGTGCTTATGACGCTCCATAGTGCTAAAGGATTAGAATTCCCTTATGTATATGTATGTGGTATGGAGGAGGGTGTATTTCCCAGCTATATGTCAATCTATGCCGACAATCCACAGGAGGAAATCGAAGAGGAAAGGCGGCTTTGTTATGTAGGAATAACCAGAGCAATGAAAAGTCTGTCCTTATCAGCCGCAAAGCATCGTATGCTTCGGGGTGAGACATTATATAATAAGCCATCTCGCTTCATACATGAGATACCAAGATACCTAATGAAGATTAATATGCCTGAAAAGGATTTTTTGACTTCATTTGCTTCAAAGAACACATCGCCATTTTCAGAATATCGTCAGTCTCAGAGGGATTATAAACCCTTTGTTGCCCCTGAGCCCAAGAATATTGCGGGAAGTAATATAGGTACCTTGTCTTATGGTGTAGGTGATAATGTAAAGCATATCAAATTTGGAATCGGTAAAGTTACCGACATTATAATGGGCGGTAAAGATTATGAGGTCACAGTAGATTTTCCAAAGTTCGGTACAAAGAAATTAATTGCTTCATTTGCTAAATTAACTCCTATGGATTAGTATAATACTGAATAAAATGTTACTTATTAAGAAATTATAATATATAGTAATTCAGCCATTAATATGTTATACTATTAACAGATAGTTCATAATAATGATATAATTAACAAGAAAGGAAGTGTTGACATGGGCAATAAATTTGATGACTTTTTGAATGCAATTAAGATTGGAGAACTTATGCACAAGAGAACCCCCGCTGAGAAGAAGAAACATACCTTTGTATGTATACTTGCTATTATAGGTGCTATAGCTGCTGTTGCTGCTATTGCATATGCTGTTTACAGGTATATGAATCCTGACTATCTTGAGGATTTTGACGATGACTTTGATGAATATGAGGAAGATGATGATGAAGTTGTAGAGCCTGCTACGGAGCCAGCCGAGTAGGTGACAAGGGGACGGAGTTGTTGACACACGAGTATGTCAACAACTCCGTCCCCTTGTCACCCCCTTGTCACCCAAGTAGATTACTTTTTCAATGCTTTTTCTGCATATTCGGTTGTAATGATATCTTCATATGGAACGCGTTTTTGTAGCTCTCCTGCATCATCAAGAATATCCTGCAAAAGAGTAAGACTTGATTCCTCAAATATCAGATTATCCTTCCAGGTATCCTGTTCATAATATCTTGTCACAAGCATAATTAAAGTCTTCTCATCCGTCTCCTTAAATTGAGGAGCTATAGCTTTAGCAATTTCTTCAGGTGTATGACTTTGCACATAATCCATTCCCCTTTGAATGGCATCGGTGAATTTTTGTATAACATCCGGATTTTTCTCAATATAACTCTTTTTGGCTGAGAATGCAGTATAAGGTACCTTACCACTTTCAACACCAAGGGAAGCTACCACCTTACCTGCACCCTCCAGCTCCAAAGCTGTAGCAGCAGGCTCAAATTCGACAGTATAGTCGCCCTGACCGGATGCAAATGCTTGTGATGTCAACCCAAAAGCGATATTCTGAACTATGCTAAGGTCCTCTCTCGGGTCAATTCCCTGTTTCTTCAGAATATACTCAAACACCATCTGGGGCATACCGCCCTTTCTTCCGCCTATAACCGTCTTTCCCTTTACATTTGCCCATGTGAATTCTTCATTCTTGTCTCTGGACACCAGAAAGTTACCTGCCCGTTGTGTCAGCTGCGCAAAGTTAATTATATAATCCTCCGCACCTTGATTATAGACATATATGGATGCCTCAGAGCCCATAAAGCCTATCTCACATTCTCCTGATATTACCGCTGTCATAGTCTTATCGGCTCCCAGACCGTTCACCAAATTAACCTTTAATCCTTCGTCCTTAAAATAACCTTCTTCAAAGGCCACATACATAGGAGCATAGAATACCGAGTGTGCAACCTCATTCAGGGTAATCTCAATCATATCGTCCTTTCCTTTACAGCCTACAAATAAGGTGGCTGTCATAGCAAGTAAAGCAAGTAGACAGATAATCTTTTTTCTCATAGATACCTCCCAGAAAAATAATATTACTCTTACTAATATACGGTACCGAGTATGGTTTTGTGATTGTAATGGTGCCAGGTACCATTAAAAAAGTGTGAACAAATCAGAAATCAGTTCACACTTTCGTAATACGATTTTAATTTAATTGAAATGGTGCCGTTTGTAATGGCGCTCCGCACCCTAACGATACATTGCTACGGTTGGCACTGATACGGTTTTGTTACGGTCTTGCGCTTAAGGTTATATTTAATTCCTTTTCAATATATTGGCCATTTTGAAGCTCTCTTATCTTAAGAGTTATCTGATCACCGGGTCTAGAATAGGTAAGGATATTCAAAAGATCATCAATTGTCTCTATCTTTACATCATTGAAGCCTTCAATAATATGGCCGGATTTTAATCCTGCTTCCTCTGCAGGCGAATTCTCGACAATATCATTAACAAATACTCCTATAGGCATATTAAACTGCATTGACAGATCTCTGCTTACGTTTCTGGCTGTTTCAACATTGATTCCCAAAAATCCCATCTCAGTAACTTCTAAAGCCTTATTATTTACTAGAAGGTTTATCATGGGAATTGCATCTGATATAGGTATTGCATAACCCATACCCTCAACCTTGGTATCTGCAAATTTAAGAGTATTAATTCCGATAACCTCACCATTTATATTAATTAAAGCACCACCACTGTTACCAGGATTAATTGCCGCATCTGTCTGAACCAACTTCATTGTAATC
This sequence comes from Anaerolineaceae bacterium, assembly GCA_004294845.1. Lineage (GTDB taxonomy): Bacteria > Bacillota > Clostridia > Lachnospirales > Lachnospiraceae > Mobilitalea. The sequence goes on along the minus strand of SHOH01000125.1, from coordinate 3,223 downwards.
CCTTGATTGGTAACCTCACGATTTAAAGCACTTACATAACCTACAGTAACTGATTGACCGTAACCAAGAGCATTACCTATGGCAATAACCATCTCACCGGCTTTTAATTTTTCTGAATCTCCCAAACGTGCAACCTTAATAGCATTTAGCGTATCATCTGATAAATCTTCGATAGCAACCTCCAATATAGCCAGATCGCTTCTAGGGTCCGCTCCCTTTATAAGAGCATTTACTTTATTGTCATCAATAAATTCAACTTTAATCTCTTCTGCCCCATCAACTACATGGTTATTCGTCACTATTAAGATTGAAGAATCACTCTGACCGATTATTATTCCCGAGCCACTTCCTTCCACCGGTTTGCTAAACTGTCTGCCAAAGAATATATCATACTGAGTAATAATATCAGTTGAAGTGATTGAAACTATGGATGGCATTACTTTCGTGGCTATATCTGATACATCGGTAATGATTCCGTCTATCTTTGTAGTAGTAGCTGGCGTAGTATCTTCATCTGATAATTCTATAACAGATCCATCCTCCAAACTTCTTGCTTCTTCATCTATTACAACTATATCATTATTGTCATTTTCATATACGAAAAAATAATGATAACCTGAGGCGGCGGCACCAGCGATTACTCCAAAGACTAAGGCTGCAGCCGTAAAACCAACTAATTTGAGGAATAACCTTTTCTTCTTTTTCTTGGGTTTCTCATTCTTAAGCTTCGGTGTGGGATATATACGTCTATTATCATTATCCTCCATATGCCAATTTCCAGATGGATTATCATCGACATGATAATCTTTATTATTATTATAAAAATTGTTATTTATATTATTATCGTTCATATATGTTTACCTCCTGTTAAAATTTATTTTTCTCTATTTACACATATTTTAGCAGTAGGTTGTGTTCACTTTGTGATTAGACTTTGAAATAAATATGAATTTCTTTATTATACCGGAACATAGCTACCTAGAATCTTTAGCTCCAAGGACTCCTCCTTTATACTATAGAGCGCGTTCCTTATCTGGTTATCATCTAATTTACCCTCAAAATCCACAAAAAACCGATAACTAAATGCCTTCCCTTTAGTAGGTCTGGATTCAATCCTAGTCAAATTGATATTATTATGAATGAAGTGTGATAGTATATGATAAAGTGAACCGCTTCTATGAGGTAGTACAAAGCAAATGCTGATTCGTTTAGCTATTGATAAATACTTTTTTTTATTTGAAATAATAATAAATCTTGTCCTGTTATGCTCTTCATTATGGATTGAACCCTGCAAAAGTTCCAGTCCATAGGCTTCACCAGCCCTTTTACTTGCGATAGCGGCCTGTGTCACATCATTTTCCTGAAGAATTCTTCTTGCACAGCCGGCAGTACTTCCACCCTCTACCTGTTCTATATGTGGATACTGCTTTAGGAAATTCGAGCATTGAAGTAAACCTTGATGATGTGAATATACTTTCTTTAGCCCTGATAACTTCGCACCGGGAAGCCCCCAAAGGCTATGGTCAATGGATATTACATGTTCTCCGATTATATAATTATCATACTCTGCCAACAAATCAAAAATATCAGAAAGAGTACCTGTTGAGGAATTCTCTATGGGAAGCACACCATAATCAGCTTGTCCATCCTTAAGATACTCCATAACCTCTTCAAATGTTTGAAGAGCAATCCCCATCCCCTGCTCATTAAAATATTCTAGCATAGCCTGTTCCGTATAAGACCCGGTTTCACCGTAATAAGCAATCTTAGTCGTCTGTGTAGCCTCAAAGCTGTCTACCGCTTCAAAACCCAAATCATCAAAAACCTTAAGCATACTATACTGTGCTCTTCTGCTTAAGAGCATTATCTGTGTAAATAAATCTGCGACAGCATCCGAATTTTCGCTGTTTTTTACCATTTCTCTAAGCTTCTCCAGCTTTTCCATCTCTCTGGACGGATCATATACAGGCATACCCTTTTCCTTCTTATAATCAGCTACATTTAGGGATAAGCCCATCCTATATTCAAAAAGCTCTAATAGCTTCTTGTCAATCTCATCAATCTCTTTTCTAATTTCAGATAAATCATACATACATTGTCCTCCATATATCTATGTCGTTTTTTACAATTGCATAATCTCATGTGTCGATATATAATATTCGTATACAGTTAATCATTCTGGGGGTGCTTGATTTGTCAACCATAAAAAAAGTTTTACTTACTCTATTTATCATAACATCCATTACATTTGCCGGAGTTCTTTTATATTCATCCGGTCGTACATATCTTAATGATGAAGATTTGATAGGCAATACTACAGGCAATATATATAACGGTGGTTTGTTTTGTGAAAGAGACGGTAAAATTTATTTTAGCAACGACAATGATGACGGTAGCTTATATGTGATGAATTCAGATACAACAAATATTAAGAAGCTATATTATGATAAAGCTGCTTATATCAATGTGGACGAAAATTATATCTATTACCTCCGCGCCAATAACACCAGGGAAAATGCATCCGGTAGTATTCTTATGTTCAATAACACAGGTATATATCGTCTCAAACAAAATGGCAGAGCTCTTAAGCTTATTAGTAGTAACCCCGGAAGTTATGTTACCGTAAGGGGTAACCATGTATATTATCAGAACTATGATGTAAATGCAGGACTTTTTCTTTATCGTAATCAGACTGATGGTAGCTTGGAAAGACTACTTCTTAGAGAAGCTGTAATACCCTCTATAATCATGGACAACAAATTATATTATGTCGGTGTTAATGAGGATCATAATATCAATAGCCTAGATTTATCTAGCTTTACTACCAGACCATGTATAGAAGGTAATTTTGCTTATCCAATTTTTCAAGGTGATTATATCTATTATATCGATCAGTCTAATAATTACACCATTAACAGGATGAACAAGGACGGCTCTAGTCGCTTTATTATAGTAGATGAGCGCTGCTCCACCTTTAATATAACCAACTCGGGAAAATACCTCTATTATCAAGTAGATAACATGGATAAGAGTAAAATATGCCGAATAGATCTTACAACTATGGAGACTGAGGTCTTACTTGATGGGCATTATAAGCAAATCCATGTAACTGAACATTATGTTTTCTTCAAAGATTTTGATAACACAAATACATATATAGTGAGCGCTGACGGCAGTTCAAAGCTTGGAACATTTAATCCACCTAATCTAAATGAAGATTAAT
>SHOH01000124.1:4535-8012 GCA_004294845.1 Anaerolineaceae bacterium | reverse complement strand
TTGGGCAGGATGGGAGGCATAAAATGAAATTAATTCATGGAGGTGTTACGGCACCAAAAGGATTTACCGCATCAGGAATATATGCTGGTATAAAAAAGAAAAGGAAGGATATTGCGCTTATTTATTCGTCTACTCCGGCTATAGGGGCAGGAACCTTTACGACTAATATTGTAAAGGCTGCACCGGTATTATGGGATATTAAGCTGACTAAGGAAAGCGGTAATATACAAGCCATAGTTATTAATAGTGGAGTGGCAAACGCTTGTACAGGTGAGGAAGGTGATAAGAATAATCTTCTTATGGCAGAATCTGTTGCGAATGAACTGCATCTTCCAATAGACGCTGTGTATACTGCATCCACCGGTGTAATTGGAAAGCAACTGCCCATAGATATAATAAGAGAGAGTATTCCCATGTTGGTTAAAGAGCTGGATGACAAGGCCTTAGCAGGAACCCTTGCAGCTGAATCCATTATGACTACCGACACATACTCCAAGGAATGTGCTCTTACCTTTAATATCGATGGTAAAGAGATAACCATAGGAGGCATGGCAAAGGGCTCAGGTATGATACACCCAAACATGGCCACATTGATCGGGGTTATTACAACTGATATTTCAATAAGTAAGGAGCTTTTGCAGGAGGCATTAAGTGAGGATGTAAAGCATAGCTTTAATATGATTTCTGTGGATCGGGATACAAGCACCAATGATTCCTTGCTAGTATTGGCTAACGGTATGGCAGGTAATAAGGCTATAACAAAAAAAGATGACGATTATTATGCGTTCTGTAAGGCTCTAAATACAGTAACATCAATACTATCAAAAATGATTGCTGCAGATGGTGAAGGGGCAACTAAGCTTCTAGAGGTTACGGTTAAAGGGTCTGATTGCTGGGAAGAAGCAGTAATTCTCAGCAAATCTATAATTACCTCCAATCTTGTAAAGACAGCCGTATTTGGAAATGATGCCAACTGGGGAAGAATTCTGTGTGCTATGGGATACTCTGGTGTGGATTTTGATCCATACAAGGTGGATCTTATTATCGAAAGCGAGAATGGAAGCCTCCAGCTTGTCAAGAATGGAATGGCAACAGATTATTCAGAAGAATTTGCCACAAAGATTCTATCTGCCAAAGAGGTTAAAGCTATAGCAGACTTAAATAAGGGATCGGCTATTGCAACAGCATGGGGATGTGATTTTTCCTATGACTATGTCAAAATAAATGCTGACTATCGCTCATAATGCACCGATTATGATAATTAACCAATTATAAGTCTGTATAGACGAGAACATAACTTGAAAGGAATATATATATTATGGAATACATGGACCAAATTCTACTGAAAGCGCAGACCTTGATTGAAGCATTACCATATATTCAGAAATTTAATAATAAGAAGGTTGTAGTTAAGTATGGAGGCAGTGCTATGCTTGACAGTAATCTTCAGTCAAATGTCATAAAGGATGTGGCTTTGCTAAAGCTTGTAGGAATGAAGCCTATTATTGTACATGGTGGCGGTAAAGAAATAACAAGCTGGCTACAAAAGCTCGGTCATGAATCCACCTTCGTGGATGGACTTCGAGTAACGGATGAAAAGACTCTGGAGATTGCTGAAATGGTACTGGGCAAGGTGAATAAGGGTCTTGTCCAAATGGTCGAAGAACTAGGTGTAAAGGCAGTGGGAATAAGCGGAAAGGATGGAACCACACTTAAGGTAGAGAAAAAATATGTAGGCAATATGGATATCGGATTTGTAGGTAACATCAAGGAAGTCAATGTAGGTCTTATAAATACTCTTATCGATAATGATTTTGTTCCGGTCATTGCTCCCATAGGTCTGGATGATAACTTTATAAATTATAACATCAATGCTGATGATGCTGCATGTGCGGTTGCTACGGCAATAGGAGCCGAGAAGCTGGTATTCTTAACGGATATTGAAGGAGTGTATGCTGATCCTGAGGATAAGGATAGCTTAATCTCAGTATTGACCATAGACAAGGCGGATGAACTCTTAGAAAGCGGCTTCGTAGGAGGGGGTATGCTCCCTAAGCTTAAAAACTGTGTAGACGCTGTAAAAAACGGGGTGTCTCGGGTCCATATTTTAGATGGTCGGATGCCTCATTGTCTCTTGCTTGAGTTTTTTACCAATAAGGGAATTGGGACTGCAATCATTAAAAAAGAAAGCCTATATGATAATGAAGTAGTTCAAATATAAGCCAAACTTAGTTTGGAAGCAGTAATAGATTATTAGTATAGAAGGGGATGTGAGTCTGTGAAGCAATATATAGATGAGGCCGATAAAGTATTAATGCAAACCTACAAACGCTATCAGGTTGTTCTTGATCATGGTAAAGGCATGTTTCTTTATGACGTGAAAGGTAAGGAATATCTTGATTTTACCGCAGGGATAGCAGTATTTGCTCTGGGATATAACAATGAGCAGTATAATGAAGCACTAAAGAATCAGGTAGATACTCTTTTGCATACATCAAATTATTTTTATAGCATCCCTCCCATAGAGGCTGCCAAGAAGCTGGCTAAGATGTCAGGTATGGATAGAGTGTTCTTCACCAATAGCGGGACCGAGGCTATTGAAGGTGCTATTAAGCTTGCAAGAAAATACCATTACAATAAAACAGGAAAAGCCGGAGGGGAGATTATCTCCATGATACATTCCTTCCACGGCAGGAGTATGGGTGCTTTAAGCATAACAGGCACTAAGAAATACAGAGAGGCTTTTGAACCCCTAATTGGAGGGGTTAGATTTGCTGAGTTTAATAACCTAGATAGCGTTAAAGATAGTATAAATGATAATACCTGTGCTGTCATAATGGAGCCAATCCAGGGAGAAGGGGGTATCTACCCCGCATCTGAGGAATTTATTAAAGGAGTGAGAAAACTTTGTGATGACAAAGGGATATTGCTCATTTTTGACGAAATCCAATGCGGCATGGGTAGAACCGGCTCAATGTTTTCATATCAGAGCTACGGTGTTAAGCCCGATATCATAACCAGCGCGAAAGCACTGGGCTGTGGAGTACCGGTCGGAGCATTTGCAGCTACTGAGGATGTAGCAAGGGCCTTTGAACCAGGCGACCACGGAACAACCTATGGCGGTAATCCATTCGCCACAAAAGCTGTAAGCAAGGTGCTGGATATATTTGAAACCTCAAATATCCTCGATAATGTTAACAAGATGGGACTGTATCTTTGGCATAAGCTTGATGACTTAAAGAAAAGATACCGTATTATTACCGATCATAGAGGAAAGGGCTTGATGCAGGGCTTGGAATTTTCAGTTCCTGTAAATGACATCATAGCTAAAGCCTTGGAAAATGGGCTGATTTTGATATCAGCAGGAACCCATGTGATTCGTTTTGTACCGCCACTCATTCTAGAAGAAAAGCATGTAGATGCTATGATAGAAATTCTTACTAGATGCTTGGATAAATTCGAGAAGTAAAATAAGCA
>SHOH01000124.1:0-4435 GCA_004294845.1 Anaerolineaceae bacterium | reverse complement strand
AAAAATTCAAATAATTTGTATAAATGCCTATTGTATTCATTCTTTACTTTATGTAAAATGAATATATCATCACAATAAAGTATAGAGGGTACTTTTAAGTCTTTTTATAACCTTATATTTCAATAAGGTGAAAAAGGAAGAGGCTGATGAAAAAGAAATATATTGTGATAACAGCTAGCTGTCTATTTATTATTGTAGCAGGAGTTTGTTATAGTTGCTCCTACAAGAATAATCAGGGGCAGGAAATTTTGCTTTCATCCAATGATAATCAAGAGGATGAAGAATCTCCTAAAGCGGAGCTTAAGACCGATGATAATCTACACACAGAGGATAATCAGCAGTCAGGACATGGGCAGCAGAACAATCTAGATGATGAATTAGAAATATCTATGATATATGTTCATATTTGTGGAGCGGTAGAAAATCCGGATGTATATCAGGTAAAAGCCGGAACAAGACTGGTTGACTTGATTAATATTGCAGGAGGATTATTACCTGAGGCTGCGGATGATTATGTGAATCAGGCTATGGTAGTAGAGGACGGAGAAAGAGTCTATATTCCAACCAAGGATGAGCTTTTGGAGCTTAGTGTGGCTGATTATATGGCAGGAGATAATAGTAGTCAAGACATTGAAAAGACAAGCAAAAAGGTGAATATAAATACCGCTGATGAAACTGAACTTATGAGCCTTCCGGGAATAGGACAAGCAAAGGCAAAGAGTATTGTAGAATATCGCAAAAAGAATGGAAGCTTTAAAGATATCGCTGATTTGATGAGTATATCAGGAATAAAAGCAGGCTTATTTGATCAGATAGCGGATTTAGTAACTGTAAAATGAGAAACATGTAGACAATACAAGAATGAGGTGTGTATATGGCAAAGAAAGTGCTCGTAGTCGATGATGAAAAATTAATTGTAAAAGGGATTCGTTTCAGCTTGGAACAGGATGGCATGGAAGTGGATTGTGCCTATGATGGGGAAGAAGCTATCGAGGCTGCAAGAAAAAAGGAGTATGACGTGGTACTCTTAGATATCATGCTGCCCAAGCTATCAGGTTTTGAGGTATGCCAACAGATTCGGGAGTTTTCATCCATGCCTATTATTATGTTGACCGCAAAGGGTGATGATATGGACAAAATTCTAGGTCTTGAATATGGAGCCGATGATTATATTACCAAGCCCTTTAATATTCTTGAGGTAAAGGCAAGAATAAAGGCTATTATGCGTCGAAGCAATAAGAACTCTAATTCTGCCAATGAGCCAAAGACTATAATATTTAATGATATGAAGATTGATTGCGAGAACAGAAGGGTATATATTGCTGACAAGGAAGTAAATTTAACTGTTAAGGAATTTGATTTGCTTGAGTTAATGGTATTTAATCCTAATAAGGTGTATAGCCGTGAAAATTTACTTAACATTGTATGGGGTTATGACTATCCAGGTGATGTAAGAACTGTGGATGTCCATATTAGAAGACTTCGTGAAAAAATTGAAAGCAATCCGAGCGAACCAAAATATATACATACAAAATGGGGTGTAGGATATTTTTTCCAAAATCAAGAATAAGCTAAAAATCTTAATTAGCATGAGGATGCACATGCTGTTCGTTTTTATATTCGTAGGTATAATACCGCTGTATTTATTTTCCTATATTCTTTTAAACAATTATAAGGAAAAAGCGGTCACCAGCAGATTTAACCAGATGCAAAATCAGATTATAATGCTATCTAATCAGATGCTCCCAACGGGTTACCTGACACTTGCAGATGTTCCTGAAATTGATGCTGAGATTAATCGAGTTGCTGAGATATATCAGGGGAGAATAGTTGTAGTAAATAACAATCTCAATATTGTTGAAGACACCTATGGATTATATGATGATAAAAAGTATTTGGTATCCAAAGAGGTAATCCAAAGCTTTAACGGAAACAGCAGTAAGGTTCATGATAAAGAAAACAACTACTTAATATTAACACAACCAATCACCCATACTACCGAAGAACAAAAGGTTATTGTGGGTGCTATTGTCATGAATTCCTCTACTAAGGACATACAGGCCATATTATCAGGTATGGAGCAGAGAGCGATAATATTTTCCGTAGCGCTTACTATGTTCATAATAATATTTGCCATTTATTTCTCAAATAAATTGACCAAACCCTTAACAAAGGTTGTTAACTCAATTGATCGCCTAACGGAAGGCTATATGGAGGAAGGGGTATCGATTAAGGGGTATTACGAGATCGAGAAGATCTCAGACTCATTTAATAAGATGATTAATCGTATGCAGAAGATTGAGAATACCAGACAGGAATTCGTCTCCAACGTATCCCATGAGTTGAAAACTCCGATTACCTCAATTAAGGTTCTGGCGGATTCACTTCTTATGCAGGAAGATACTCCAGTGGAGCTTTATCGCGAGTTCTTAGTTGATATTACTGAGGAAATTGAAAGAGAGAATAAGATTATCAATGACCTTCTTTCCTTAGTAAAACTTAATAAAACAGCCGGTGATATGAATATAACCAGCATCAACATTAACGATCTCTTAGAGCAGATACTTAAGAGACTACGTCCTATAGCAAAGAGGCAGAATATTGAAATGATTTATGAAAGCTTCAGACCGGTTATGGCTGAGGTAGATGAGGTTAAGATTTCCCTTGCCATATCTAATCTTATAGAAAACGCCATAAAATACAATACCCCGGATGGCTGGGTAAGAGTATCTCTGAATGCAGACCATAAGTATTTCTTTATCAAAATATCTGATTCAGGTATTGGTATTCCTGAAGAAATGCAGGATTTGATATTCGAGCGCTTCTTCAGAGTAGATAAGGCAAGATCCAGAGAATCGGGTGGAACGGGATTAGGACTGGCTATAACAAAGAGTGTTGTACAGATGCATAGAGGAGCCATAAGGGTCTACAGCAAAGATGGAGAAGGTACCACCTTTAATTTGAGAATTCCTCTTAACTATATAGCTTAATTGGTGCCAGGCACGGTACCAGGTACAGTATCTGGTAACAAATAGAGACGCATAAGACTTTTGCGAGGAATGAGGTTACACATAAATGAAACGCTTATTTATTACAGTCCTGTTTCTTATGGTTGCCCTGCTTACTTCCTGCAGTGGCAATAATAAAGAGACAGATAAATCAAAAAAAGAATATCAGGTATATTATATAGATAGCAAATCCTCAGGAATTGTTAGTGAAGGTTATGTTCCTATGGGAGATACCAAAGAGCAGCTTGTGGAAGAACTGTTAGGAGTATTGCAAAGCGAACCTTCCAATATGATATATAAAAAAGCAATCCCTGAAGGCACAACTATAATGGATTATCGAATAGTAGACGAACAGCTTATTTTAAATTTTGATACAAAATATAGTGAACTCAAAGGAATCCCTGAGGTTTTATGCCGTGCAACAATAGTTAAGACCTTGTGTCAGATTTCCGGTATAGATTTTGTACTTATTAATGTGAACAGTCAGCCTCTGATAGATTCCAATGGAATTCAAATCGGGTTGATGACAGCAGAATTCTTTATTGAAAATACAGGTGCAGAGACCAACTATAAAGTTACCTTGTACTTTGCCAATGAGACAGGAGATTTACTTAAAAAGACTAGCAGAAATATTTTCTACACGGGAACATCCTCCATTGAAGAGCTGGTTATTAACCAGATTATTAACGGACCGACAGAAAGCGGCCTATATGCGACTATTCCTGCAGGAACTACTCTATTAAATGTATCTACCAAGGAGAGTATCTGCTATGTGGATCTTAATGAGAAGTTTCTAGAGAAACTTCCTAATATATCCGATAATGTGGCGATATATTCAATAGTAAATTCATTAGTAGAGCTACCAGGTATCAATAAGGTGCAGTTTCATATAAATGGTAAGCCCGCCGAGACCTTTCAGAATACAAACTTTGGCATTCTATTTGAACGTAACCTAGCTATTAATGAAGATAATCAATAGAGGGGGGATTTGAGTATTGATTAAGAGACCTTTCCTCTGGGGGATTGTAGTCTTTATCGGAGGTATACTTTCCGCTTGGTATAAAATCCCCCTTTTATATATAGCTTTAACTGCTATCGGAGGATGGTTAATTACATATCTTATGATGTTTTGTATCAAGAGGTATATTAACCATAAGGACTGCTTCCTATGGGCATTGCCGCTTCTTTTACTTCTCGGATATTTTGCTATGTCAGATAGGATGAAACCACCGGATATGGATATGGCCTTTGAAGAAAAATCAGACTGTATTCTCACCGGTGAAATCACAATGATTGTTAAGAAACCCTGGGGGACAACATACTATCTAAAGGATACTAAAATAAGCTTATCACCTAATGAAAAAACATTCATGGTAGAAGAAATCATAGTCAATACATATTCAAAAAAATATAGACAAGAGAATTCA
>SHOH01000123.1 GCA_004294845.1 Anaerolineaceae bacterium | reverse complement strand
TTCGGGACGCAGAGGCCGTGGGTTCGAGTCCCGTCGCCTCGATTAATGAATTTTATTGGAAACCTTGGGTTTGTTGGGTTTCCTTTTTTATTTGAATAAGAGTGGATCGCAGAGTCTGGCACTCATTTTATGCTCTTTTTTAGAATATAATCTAGTACTAAAATACTAATTGACTGGTATTGCAAAAAGATGGCAAATAATGTAATAGATATACTAAATTAATGGATATTTTATACTTCTTTAATTCTTGATATCTAGTGTTCGTTCTTTTAATTTTTAATTCTAATTTTAATTATTTCAGTGGAAATGGGCTTATTTAAAGGTATAGGTTTAATAGTTTGACTTTCTACCCAGATGCCTCATGTATCTCACTAGATTCGCTAGTTGTTCAACTAAAAATATCATTGTAAAACAAAGGTAATAAAAAGTTCTCGAATAACCAATAGATATCCAACTTCTATCCAATATAAGTAGGATACTTATAAGCTTGGAAAACTAGTAGAAAAGAATTATGAGTATTATTAATAATTATTAAAGACATCATAGAATGCCGATTTATAAGAAACAAATATGTAGATCAACCTTCTATAAGACTATAACCTTAAAAGGAGAATATGGAGGATTAAATGAAGAAAAGATTATTATTCGGTATTGGTGCTATGTTTTTTTCTTACATACTAATATGTAATATAAGTGCAAAACGAACCTTTGCTGCCACTCATACTCATGTTGATGACTGTTATAACGGTACATTGCATACACACACAGGTAATTCATCATATGGTGGTGGCTGTTATAATGGTACCTACTATCATACACATTCTGGAGATTCATCATATGGAGGATACTGTTACGGAGGTATTAATTACCATTACCACACAGGCGGCTCATCAACTGGCGGAGGTTGTTACGGTTCACCGGTTTACCATTCCCATGCCGGTAATTCAACATCTGGTGGAGGATGTTATGGCACAAAAATCTACCATTCCCATAGCGGTAGCTCATCATCCGGTGGAGGATGTTATGGTCAAGCTAATTATCATAGCCATACAGGTAGCTCAACATCCGGTGGGGGGTGTTATGGACAAACTAATTATCATAGCCATTCAGGTAGCTCAACATCCGGTGGAGGATGTTATGGAAAAGCTAATTATCATAGTCATTCAGGTAGTTCAACGTCTGGCGGAGGATGTTATGGAAAAACAAATTACCACAGTCATACAGGTAGCTCAACATCCGGTGGAGGTTGCTATGGATTAGCAAACTATCATGTCCATAATTCCAGTTGTAACGGTACATGTTGTGGTTCAAGAACGTCTGTAATAATCGGAGGGCAATTAATGTGGGTATGTACCCGTTGTGGTAACATATCTATAAGCAGTGGGGCGTGTACAGCTTCAGTACCGAAATGCGGTAAAACAACATCAACCATCGTAAGCTATAGTAGAAACTGTGGTAAAACAACATCAACCATCGAAAACTATAGTAGAAACTGTGGTAAAACAACATCAACCATCGTAAGCTATAGCAGAAACTGTGGTAAAACAACATCTACTATTGAAAACTACAGTAGGAATTGCGGTAAGACAACTTCAACCATTGAAGGTTATACAATTAATTGTGGTAAGACTACATCAACAGTTACAGGATACTCTCTGAATTGTAATAAAACCACATCAACAATCGATGGTTATAACCTAAGTTGTGGTAAATCGACAAGTTATATTGAAAGCTATTATTTGAATTGCGGAAAAACTGTATCTACAATTGATGGTTATTATAGGAACTGTGGTAAGACTGCCGGATATTATTATAATGGTAACACTCAGGTTTCACAGAAATGCAATTCTGTTGTTTTAAGTATTACACCTACTAGTAATTCACAAACAATCTATCAAGGCGGATCAATTATTACAACCGCTACAGCTACCTATCTTGATGGATCAACAGGTACTGTATCATGTACCGCTACCGGGTTTAATACAAATACACCAGGAATACAACTGGTAACTTTAACTTATAGTGGATTGGTAGGAAACGCTAAGACGAACGGAACAATATCATGTACTTTGAACGTATTAGTTAAGGTCATTAATGTCTCGGTAGGAATAACAAATTCAGTTAGTAGCATTAAAATAGATATCGAGGTAGGGGATGCAGTTACCGAACTTGCTGCAAATCCGTATAGATTTACCATAGGTGGCAATACTACAGGTTGGCTAATGTTAAAATCATACATTGGGAATGAGTTGATACCTAACACATCATATAATTATACTGTTGAAGTGAAGGGTAAAATGGGTCATATCAGTACCAAGGAAGGGACAACCTATACTAAAGCAGATATTCCTTCAACCACAGTAAATTTAATGGATGAAGATAAGGTTCAGGTAGTAGTGAAAGACAATAACCCAGAGGGAACCCTGTATCGGATAAAGGTTGGAAGCCAATACATTGATAGTAATGGTAACCTTTCAGGTACCGAAAGTTGGATTTCTCTTACTTACGATAATACTCTCAGAGGTCGTAAGCTTATCCTATCAGGACTTTCTCAGAATACGACCTACAACATTGTTGCATCAGCAAAGAATAATATAGATGGTGAGATCTCTATTGGAAACAGCGTAGCAATTACTACCGCCCCAGGGGTTCCATCAGGCCTTACCGTCAGTTCAGCAACCAGATCAAACATTGAACTTAGCTGGAATAGTGTGCCTGGAGCTGTTTACTATGAGCTTTATCGTTCAACAGTAACAGCGGATGGAACGGTAATCGATACTAAACAGATACCTGGCATTATAAACAACTATTATAATGATAGTGACGTGGTTACTGACCAAAGATATCTATACATTATCCGCTGCAGAAATAACAGTGTCTATAGTAGTTGGTCGGATACCCCAATTTCTGCAAAGACTTTGCCACAGCCTCCTTCACAGGTGACAGGGGTTGTTGAAGTTGTAGATAATTCTTTATTAGACATTACATGGGATACGATTTCTGGTGCTATAGGTTATGAAGTAGAAGTGATTTGTAATGGTATCGTGTGGAGAGAAAGGGTTTCAACAAATCAGATTTCACTTGATACAGATTATCCGGACTGCCAATATAATATTAAGGTAAGAGCTTTTAATGTATACATTGGAGATGATTCATCAGACGAATCACTATGGACCAATGAAGGAGATTGGAGTAAGGAATGCACTGGCATTACAAAAGCGCATATCCCGACCCTTGATACTATAGGTGAAGGACAATATACTAACAATTCTGTAACTATTACCTGGAGTAAGAATAATAATCCTGAGACAGTTAAATATCTCTTAAATATTTATAACTCAGGTATCCTAGAAAAAGAAATAGATATATTAGGTGATCCAGCAGAAAACGATAAATTAACATACGATATCACAGGTCTTTCATCGGATACTCATTATTCATTTAAACTTAAGGCAATAAACTCTGATTTAGTTGAAAGTGATTGTTCTAACGAAGTTAGTGTAAAGACATTGCTTGATAAACCAGCTATAGTTTCAGGGCTTAGGGCAACTCCGAAGAGTAATTCAATTAGCCTCTTCTGGAATCTATCTGAGAGAGCCCAAAGCTACAATATAATAAGAAACAACATCGTAATTGCATCTGAGATTACAACGGGTAGCTATGCGGATAATGATGTTGCATCGGATACGGAATATGCTTATAACATCATGGCGATAAACACTACCGGTAACAGCGGTTTGAGCTCAACTTTGGTAAAAAAGACATTGGGTAAAGTTCCAGTTAACCCTACCATATCTTCGGTAACAGGCTCCAGTATTACTTGTACAATTGAATGGACATCTGAAGAAGAAGTTACCGGATATGATATTGAAGTGGACGGTACAGTTAATAACGTTGGTATGAATACTAAATATGAAGACAATGGCTTGATTCCGGGGAGTCTGCATATATACCGTGTAAGGGCAAGGAATATCTATGGTAAGAGCAGCTGGAGTGAGGCTGTAACATACTATTCGATACCGCTTCCTCCTGATATACCAGCTAATGTATCAGCCACCTCTTCAGATACCCAGATTCGAATCACCTGGGATGGTGTTTTGGATGCGGATTCCTATGAAGTTGAGATTGATGGCATATTACACAGAGGTATTTTTGCATCTGAGTATTGGTTTATGAACTTATCCGGTTATGAACATATCATACGTGTTCGTTCGGTAAATGTGGGAGGAATAAGTGATTGGTCATCTAGCCTGACAGTTACACTATCAGTGGAGGGTAGCATACCGACATTACCAAACCCATCTACTCCTGTATTAGCAAGTAGTGTAACAGGCTCTGCTATAACCTTAATTTCTTGGAATAAGGTTGAGTATGCTACACATTACCAGCTGGAGACAGACGGTTCAATTGTTTATACAGGTACTGGAACTAGTTATGTTCATACAGGTCTGACAAGTGGCAACCAGCATGTATACCGCGTTCGTGCTGGTAATTCGAGTGGCTTTAGTGAATGGAGTAATTCTATTATTGTGACAGTTGGCGCAACCGCCAGTGTTGAACCAACAAACATAAACTATTACCGTGTAAGTGATAGTATAACAGCTATTATATGGGACGGTGCAGCTAGCGCAGTCAGCTATCAGATAGAAGTAAATGGGATAATACTAGAAGATTTCTTCTATGATACATTAGCAGAAATACCATCAATACCAGGACAGCAATATACAATTCGAGTTGCTTCTGTAATTCACAATGGTATGGATACTTTGCTGGAATGGTCAGATGAAGTAGTTTTTTGCTCCCCTAATACATTACCAGAAGTAGTTGAGATAGCAGATATTACAGCGACTTCCGACGCTGTTACTATAACTTGGTTTGAAGTACCAGTAACCTACGGATATGAGATTGATTTTGATGGTCAGGTTGTAAAAGAAGATAATAATATGTCTTACACCTTTACTGGTTTATATGCATCTACCTCTTATTCTTTAAAGGTACGAGCATATAATGAAGCTGGAGTAGGGGACTGGTCTGAAGTACATACAATCATGACCAATGAAGGTATACCTGGTGTACCTATAAATATTACCTGTAGGCCGGTTACAGTAGCCAGTGCTGTCACAGGATCTTCTATAATGATGCGGTGGGATATTCTAGAAGGAGCTTCTTCATATGAGGTGGAAGGTCCTGATGGTCAAATCCAAACAACTAATACAAATGAGATTATTATTAACTATCTAATACCTGGTGTAAGGTACAATTTCCGTGTAAGAGCAATAAGTGATGTCGGAGTTGGCGTATGGAGTAGCAAAATATCTGTTGTTCCCGTTTTAGCTGCACCAGTAAATATTTCTAATATATTGGATGATGGCGTTATTCAACTTTCTTGGGATAAAGTAGGAGGTGCTGAACTTTATGAGATTGAGATCGATGGGATAAACATAACAACTACTAGTAATACATTTATTGATCTCGACTATTCTATGTTTTATGTGCAAAGAACAATTCGGATAAGAGCGTCCAATGGAACTCAAAAGAGCGATTGGTCACAAAAATATATATTTGAACAGTCTCTGCCAATCAATATGGATGTGTTTGAAAATGAAATTATATCCTTATTATTACCTGTTGAGAACGCAGAAATCGGCAAGTATAAGCTTACGCTTTTATATAATCCTGAGGAATTGACATTATTGGATGCATGTGAGATTACACATGTAAAAGAGCTAATATCGACCTTTATCAATGAACTAAATATGCATATCATTATTGAAGATAATGCAGATAATGCAAGCATTACGTTTATTATTGATGGTGAAGATAATGCAATCTGGTCAGGTATTGCCAGCATTGTACAATTCAGAAGCAATATTACCGGATCTGTAACATTCCAATATGTTGTGAAACTAAGATAAGGAGAAATCAATCCTATGAAAATAAAAATCTTTAGTACAAAAATAATTGCTGGTATCCTTGCAATAGTTTTAATAATGATGAACTGCTATGTGCCGGAGGCTTTCGCGGCAAATAGAAAAGAAAATAATAGCAAGGATAATAAGGAAGCAGTACAGGAAATAAGGGAGAAGAAAATCAGAAGTAATTCAAGGACAGACATAATTGTCAAATATAAGGACGATAAGATTAAGAGCAATACAGAAAAGAAAGCAAAAGATAAATCTAAAGGGAATAAATTTAGTCAGAAGAATTATCTGAGGAATCAAAAGATAACAGTCTATGAGATTAGTGATACAGACAATTTGGAAACAATGATTGAGGAACTGCTTAAAGATCCCAATGTGGAATACGCACAACCGAACTATCCGCTGGAGGTTTCAGCAATTCCAACAGACGAAAAATTGGAGTTTCAATGGTCACTTTATAATGATGGTCAGGTCGTTGATGGATATCCCGGACGGACTGCAGTAGATATCAATGCTTTGACCGCTTGGAATTTGACCATGGGCAGCGATAACGTGGTAATCGGTGTACTAGATACAGGTATAGATATTAGTCATATGGATTTGACAGCCAATATATATAGGAATACTGGTGAGATACCTGAAAACGGAATCGATGATGATGGTAACGGTTATATCGATGATATCAATGGATGGGATTTCTCTAACGATGATGCAACTGTGTTTGATACTGTTTATACTGATACTCATGGAACATATATTGCAGGTATAATTGCAGCCAGTGCCGACAATGGAGGGATCGTAGGTATAGCCCCCAATGTAAAGGTTATGCCTTTGAAATTCATCCATGGAACCACAGGTTACACCAGTGATGCGATTGAAGCGATTGAATACGCTATGAATATGGGTATAAAGATTATCAACTGCAGCTTTGGCGGTACAGATAATAACCTTGCTTTACAGGATGCTATGGAAAACAGCGGAATATTATTCGTATGTTCAGCAGGTAATAGGGGTTCTGATACGGTTGATAAACCGATATATCCCGCTGCTTTTCCGCTTGACAATATAATTTCGGTAGCAGCTATAGATAGTAAAGGAATATTACCTGCCTTTACTAGCTATGGAAGCAATGTGGATATTGCAGCCCCAGGTACTAATATCCTTGGAACAACCCCAGGTATAGATGGTGATTACAGTGATAATTATGATTACTATAGTGGTACCTCGGTATCTGCAGCCATAGTAAGCGGTATAGCATCCCTTGTTCAGAGCTACTTACCAAATAGTACTATCCTAGAGATAAAAGATAGAATATTAAATAACGCTGTCAAGTGTGCATCTTTAACTGATAAGGTTGCGTCTGGGGGAAGAGCAGATGCTTATGCTGCTCTTACCGGTACTATACAACCTTTTGATGATTACTTAGGTGATGGGAATATAGGTGATGTTCTTCCTGTAGAGGGAGATGGTGAGGTTGATACCTGGTATATCACAGATGAAAGGGCGCGAAATGTAGAGCGTTTTCATTACGGAGAGGGAGGAGTGAATCCAGCCTCAGGTAACTATTCAGTTACCTGTACCGATATGAGTGTGCCTTCACCTGGTTTTCAGATAGAAATTAATAGGTCTTATAATTCAAGGGATCAGAGACAGACACTTCTTGGTCGTGGCTGGACCTTTGGTTTTGAAGGTAATATTACTAACAAAGGAGATATTATAGAGGTAAATCTACCAAATGGAAGCTCACATACATTCCGAGCAAAGAGTGGTTCCTATGTCGGTGAAGGTACAAGGGCAAAGCTTACTAGGAAAGTAGATGGTTCCTACTTACTTACTACTCAGGATCAATATAAATATGGATTTAGTGCCGGTACCAATGAGCTATGTTATATGGAGGATAGGAATGATAACCGAATCGAACTAACCTATATATCAGGTAAGTTAAGTAAGATTACTGATACAGCAGGCAGAGTATATTCCTTAGCCTATAATACTAAATCCTTATTATCTAGTGTAACGGATCCAGCAGGAAGAAAGGTTACATATGAGTATAATACTAATAATCTGTTAACAAAGGTAACTGATCCACAAGGAGGAGCTTTGAGCTATGAATATGATAGCTCTGGGTACCTTACTACATTAATCGACCAGAATGGACACATATTTCAACAGCTTATATATAGCCATAATCCAGGAGATTCACAGAATAAAGT
>SHOH01000263.1 GCA_004294845.1 Anaerolineaceae bacterium | reverse complement strand
ACTAAGGAAGAAGCAATTGCAAGAATTGATGCTAAATCCTTAGATCAAATGTTACATCCTGGATTTGATGATAAGGTACTAAAAGCTTCTACACCAATCGGAAGTGCATTACCGGCATCTCCTGGTGCAGCTGCAGGTAGAGTATACTTTACAGCAAAGACTGCAAAGGAAGCAGGCGATAGAGGCGAAAGAGTAATCTTAGTTCGTATGGAGACTTCTCCGGAAGATATTGAAGGTATGCATGCATCAGAGGGTATCTTAACAGCCCGTGGTGGTATGACATCTCACGCAGCAGTTGTTGCTCGTGGTATGGGTGTTGCCTGTGTATCTGGTTGTGAAGCTGTTCAGATTAATGAGGAAGGTAAGTACTTCACATTAAACGGCAACACAATTAAAGAAGGCGATTATATTTCACTTGATGGTTCAGCAGGTAATATCTACTTAGGTGATATTCCAACTGTTGAAGCAGAAATCAGTGGAGACTTTGATACAATTATGACATGGGCTGATGAAATCAGAACTTTGAAGGTTAGAACTAATGCAGATACTCCAGCAGATGCTGCAAAGGCAATCGAATTCGGAGCAGAGGGTATTGGTCTGACTCGTACAGAGCACATGTTCTTTGAGCCTGATAGAATTCCAAAGATCAGAAAGATGATTTTATCTAAGACAGCAGAAGCTAGAGAAGCTGCATTGGAAGAATTAATTCCTTTCCAGAAACAAGACTTTAAGGGTATATATGAGGTTATGGAAGGTAGACCAGTTACTATCCGTTTCTTAGATCCTCCTCTACATGAGTTCGTTCCTACAGCAGATGAAGATATAAAGGCACTTGCAGTAGATATGGGATTAACATTTGAGGAAGTTAAAGCTACATGTGCATCATTACATGAATTTAACCCGATGATGGGTCATAGAGGATGTCGTCTTGCTGTTACCTATCCTGAGATAGCTAGAATGCAGACAAGAGCAGTTATGGAAGCTGCTATAGAAGTGAAGAATGAAAAAGGATTTAATATAGTTCCTGAAATCATGATTCCTCTTGTTGGTGAGAAGAGAGAGCTGAAGTTTGTTAGGGATGTTGTAGTAGAGACAGCAGAAGCTGTTAAGAAGGAAATGGGTTCCGATATCGAATACCTTGTAGGTACTATGATTGAAATCCCTCGCGCTTGCTTACTTGCTAATGAGATTGCTGAAGAAGCTGAATTCTTCTCTTTTGGAACAAACGACTTAACACAGATGACCTTTGGTTTCTCTCGTGATGATGCAGGTAATTTCTTAGATGCTTACTATGAGAACAAGATTTATGAGTCTGATCCATTTGCAAGACTTGATCAGGACGGTGTAGGCCAGCTGGTTAGGATGGCATGTGAAAAGGGTCGTACAACTAAGCCTAATCTTAAGCTTGGTATTTGCGGCGAGCATGGCGGAGATCCTTCCACAGTTGAGTTCTGCCACAATGTTGGATTAAACTATGTATCCTGCTCACCGTTTAGAGTGCCTATCGCAAGGCTGGCAGCAGCTCA
>SHOH01000122.1 GCA_004294845.1 Anaerolineaceae bacterium | reverse complement strand
TTTTCAAGCTGGGTTGCTCCTACTAAAGACCAAAAGGCAGTTACTATGCCTGAAAATGCTATGCAAGACATGGCAAGCAAAAAATCTCTAATACGAACTTTTTTTAGGAGTACAAAGAACAATAATGCAAATATTATTGTAAGGCATACCATAAAGGCATGCATGGCATGGCTTAGTATCATTAAAGTCGTTAGTAAGGTTGTACCTATATACTTTGCCTTAGTGGGCTTCTTTGCCAAAGATAAAACTACAAGTAAAAGCCAAGGCATAATAGCATAGATTGGGCCCTGAGCTATTACGCCTTCTCTATAAGAGGATTGTAATAGAATAGGCTGAAGGCTAAATGCAAGGATACCTATTAATCCACACCACCTACCAATCTTTCTATAAGAGAAGGTCCATACCCCCAGACCTCCGATTGCAATTGCTCCGGCACTAAAGATTTTAAAGGTCAACATTATATTATTTGTTGCCCAATAGATTGGAATCATCAAATAATAAGAAAGAGGAACATAGTACTGCGTTGTCGTAGCCCCATTGTACCAATAGGGAAACCAGCTTGGTAGATGTCCCTGAAGAATCTGTTCAGACATATATACTACCTTTGTCATATGTCCCATAGCATCAGTGGCAGCAGGATACAATTGGTTAGATTCCCATAGCAAATTACTCATCCCTATGAGACTACATATAATTGTTATAATTATCGCTAGAATTAATTCAAGGATAAATAGTCCGTATTTCTTCTTTGGCATTTATACATCTCCCACTGATATCTTTAAATTACGCTTTCTATCTACTATCTGTATAAGAGCCATCCATAGAAAGGTTCCTCCCACTCCGGCTGCACTTACAATCAAGCCCTGTTTCTTATAGGGATAGATTAACTCGATCTCTGTATGCTTCTTTGTTACATATAATAAATTATTCTGACTGATAATGTTATCATCTGATATAAAATTATCCTGGTAAGCCAAGGTTGTATTCACATTCTCTACAGGGCTATCGATTATTATTTTGTTATTCCCATATGTGATGTTAATAGGTATTAAAGTTCTTTCAGGCAATTCATATAGCTTAGCATTAAAACTGTCATTTAGGATATGGTATGCACCTTGGTCTGATGTCTGCGTACTATAATGGAACAAGTTAAAGCCTAAGAAGATGATATTTTCATTTCCATTCGTACCTATAAATGCTAATTCCTGACCATAGTAATCAGCTGTTCCAAGAATGTTAGATACTCCCTCTATATATTTTGTATTCCAAGTAGAATATTCTTCCGGAAAGCTTGAAAAATACATCTCTTGACCTTTATAGGTTATGGTTGGGTATGTATCAGTAAACTCAATATCCTGAGCTACAACTCCAAGAAAATACATTCGCTTATTTTCCTCGACAATAGGAATATGGCTCATATCAATAACCACACGAACTCCCATGTTGGCTAATTCAAGGACCATATTCTCAGCATTGGTCCGGTCATAATATTCGAATCCGGATAAATATAAAGTCTCATATTCCACTAATTCTTCGATGGAGTAATCTTCGATATGATTCGATGCTCCGATAAAGGTAGGGTAGGGAAATACTACTTCATCCACATATTCACCGATTCCAAAACCTCTGTAATCTGTAATCACCCCGAAGGTCTCCGGTGTGTCCATATGAAAGATATAAGCTTCATTGGTCTCTTTATATATATAATAATCTGATTTCCTAGCAGCCTCTATAAGCTCCAAATCAGTTTTATTGGCCTTTTTTATTAGTTCCTTAATAACGATAACCGTATCATTTCCAAGCTCAAGACATCGATCAAAAAGGTATTCATAATTGCCCTTTTCAAGCGCTGTATTTAACATAACGATATTCGATGCAGTAGCTGCACCTTGCCATGCCCATCCAAATGTATACTGTGTTGAATTCTCTCCTACACAAAGCTCCCATGAGGGGTAGGCGTTTAGAATAGACAGATCCATCAAAGCCACTCTTTGTTTAGTAACATCTTTTGCAATCTGCAGTTCATCGGAGATATTACCCTTGGCTTGAAAATAATATTTATTCAACATAAATGAAGGAATGCAATCAACAAGTAATAAAACCATTAGGAGTAGAGTAAAATACCTTCTAAGGTTTTTCCAGTCAATTACAGACCATATAAAATATGCATATGCAATTGTAGTAAAGCGCATCATCCATAACAATTGACTCATGGGTAGCTTTGATAATATAGGTACCATAAGCGGAGTTGTACAGAACAATATCACAAGATTTGTATAATAGCCTGCCTTCACTTTCTTGTCAGCTAAGATGATTCCAAGAATCGCTATGAATACTATTGCGATACCATAATAATAAGTATCCGTTACTCCATTAATTCTAGTGAATGGATTTAAGGTAGATCCTATTGCATAGGTAAGGGATTCCATAACACTGGCACTGGCATCTGAATTCATAGCAACAAGTCCCCCTACTAAAGCAGGAACCAACCAGATTCCTATAATGACATATCCAAGAAGCATACTTACTATTACTTCAAAGGCTTTTAGAAGCTTCTTCTTGTTTGTTATTACAAAGAAAACCATAAAAATAAAGGTGGCTACACCTATCATCGCCGAGATCATCAAATGCGTTAAGGCAACTATTGACGTCAACAACGTTATAAAGAATGCGGCTACTTTTTTATCCCTCTGGACAAATAACCATATAAAATAGGTTAGATAAGGAATTATAATTGCAGCAACCATACGAGGTACATTTCCCTCATAAAAGAACACACGCATATTGTCAGGAAAGAAAAACCACATCAATCCCAAAAAAGTGCAAAGTACCATTCTCTTAGAAGATAGCCCCCATAGAAGCCATCCGCAGCCACCGACAAAAAAAGAAAAACCTACAAAGTAGTAATAGGTTGTAATTATATCTCCCCTAGCTAACCCTTGTAAGAAGGCAAGAATATAATAGGGAATCGGCGCCCAGTATCTATAGGGCTGTAGACCATTATACCAAAGATTTGTGAATAGAGGATAGTAATCTCCTTCCTTCATGCTCTGATACATCAAGTCCGATTTGAAAAAATGTCCCCAAGTATCATATCCGGACATGTAATATCCCTTTTCTCTCATTGTGTACATTAATAATAGAGCACCTAGAGCCATAAGCAATACCGCAAAGCAAAACTGTAGTCCCAATGGGATTGACCTTCTAGCGGAAACCGTATTCATTTGGCTTGACTCCTGCTCTGTTGAATGATTTTGCATTTGTATGACTGCCCCTTCTACTCTATCCTTATATTAACAGCATGAACATCATATATATTCATAACTTATATATTCATATAATATCATCGATTACCTAGTATACGATTTAAAATATTATCAGCTATATTGTTTGAGCTATTATCGAGACTTGTACCCCCATCTTCTTCAAGTAAATTGACTATATAGGATCTGGTTGGTGTTTCACTTATCTCAATTGATAATAAAATCCAACCCTCATTCTGAAGTATAATCTTTAGATTTTCTTTAAAAAAATCACAGCAATTCTCTATTGTAGGATTTATCGTGTCAAAGGGAGCTATTTGATTAATAAATTTGTCCTGATATTTTTTCATCCATTCATTAATCTTCTCTTCCAAGTTAGAAAATTGAACAAATTCCTCTCTCTCCTTGAGAACATAAAGTGTTATTTCCCATGTATGAGGATGCCTTTCCCCCATTGAACCATTAATATATATTGCATGGCTTGCATTCAAATAGAATTTAAATTTGTATTTACTGTATCGCATCATTATCCCTCTTTAATGTATATTAGTCCGTACTATTTCTTACGGTCTTGTAAGTCCTTCAACCAATAAAATATAAGTCTTCTTATCAAATATAGTAAAAAGAACGGCAACACCACAGATATGCCTTTGCTTAACAAAAAACTAATATTTGCATTCAAGTTAAGGAACAATCTATTCTCACCTATATATATCAACCAGTCTGCAAATACTAAACCAATAAAAAAAGTTCCAAGATATATAAGAAAGCTTATTAAATCATATTTGACCCTAAACACCGCTTTCACAGACAATATATAATGAATAATAAAGCCTGTAATTACTCCGCTTGTATTAGAAATCAATAAATCAATATGTAATATACGATATAGGATCCACACAATAAGGATATCAATTATTGTAACAAGAATCGAGTTAAACAAATAATATATCAAAGGTATTGACATGAATCTCTTAATATTTGTTTTTATGAAATAATCTATATTATCTCTTGTCATGGATTATCCCTTTCATAACCTCTCTATATATCAAATCAAAAACCTTATCTACTTTTGCATCATAATTGTCTATGCTGGATAAACCCATGCGAATAATGAATCCTTGCCTTTTCAAAGGGATAGCCCACTTATTCACTAGTGTGTCTTTAATGTCATTGCTACTGTCTGATCTTGTTTTGAACAATAATATAGTAAAAATATGTGGCTCAACTTCTGCAATAACATGCTCCTTATCTATTAGTCTTGATACCGATTTTATGATTTTATGATAATTATCCTCATTCTGCGATTTATCAGATGTTGATAATTCTACAACAATAATTGTTAAGGGAACTATATTTTCTTTTTTTATTTTATCTAATAGCGAGATCAATACTTCTCTATTGTAGATAATAGTCTTTTGAATGGTTTCCTCCATATTATAATCGCGCTCTACATCTTCTAATTGTAATTGTTTTATACTTATATTCAATTTCTCTATGGTTTTATTGCGCTCAATTGCGTCATCTTCTAATTCCTTGATTCTATCTTCTTGTTTACTGATATGAAGTATAGATATAACCAGGATTACGATTATCATAGCACTGATTACGATTATTGGCATAATAATATAGATATAATGCTGAGATACTCGTCCAATATCATTCATGTAGGCTTCTTTAACACATAATCCAACCGTATACTGATTATCCCCTATAATAAATGAACTGCTGGAAATACTCATATTATCGTCGCGGGATTGCTTTATAAAGCTAGAGAGGGATATAAATTCAAATAGTTTTGAAGTATTCTGATCCCTAACAAATAACATTTCTTCATTTTCAGCAATAAACCAAAACTTACTTCCGCTGGTCTCCACTTCATTAATAACTGTAGAGATGGCTTCCGATATATCCATTTGACCTGAAACCATATAATAATTCATACGAATTGATACCTGGTTGGTTAATACTTGTTGCTCTTTTTCATAATTATTTATGAAAGAGGTCTTATGGTTTCTTAACTCAATAGCCATGAATAGTATAATCGCTGTTACAATGATACCTACAGATGCAATTAATATAAATTGATAAATTATTCTTTTAGCTGGTTTTTTCCAATTCATCCCTTTTTTAATCTCCTTAGACGAAAGGCAAGTTTAATACTGTTTCCTGCTGTTTTTAAGACTTTCATCTTACTTTGGCCTTGTTTAAAATCATATCTCAAGACGAAAGGTATCTCTTCAAAGCGAGCACCAACAAGATATAATTTGTATAATAATTCTGCCATGCAGGTGAAACCAGTCTCTTCAATGAAGGCTTGGCCAAATCTCTTATATACACGCCTTAAGATATCTATAGTGTAAAGACGATATCCGCAGGTATAATCCCTTACCTTCTTTACAGGTATAATTGCAGAATATATATACTTGGCTCCTTCACTGGTTAGTAAACGGATTTTTGACAGTCCCTGCACCTTTGCTCCTTTTTGATATCTTGAAGCAATGACTACATCAGCCTTTAGCGAAGAAGAGGCTGCACCTATTTTTTTAAGCATATCCTTGATATATTTCGGATCCTGCGTATTGTCACAATCCATAATACAGGCAAATCTACAATTTGGACGGTCTTTAATAGCATACAATAGGGCTGTTTTTATGGCTTGGCCTAATCCTTTATTCTTGGGATGATTAATAAGTGTAAAATTATCATACTTATCCGAAAGTCGGTTGCATATACTTTCTGTCTGATCCTTGCTTCCATCATTGATAACTACAATTTGCAGAACAAGCCCATATCTTTCTTTTACCATTCCCTCCTGCTCTTTCCAGGCATCAATCATCTGTTCAACATTTTGATCCTCGTTATATGCAGGTAGGAGAATTAACAGCTCATTTTTCATTGTTTTGCCCTATGGATATCTTTCGTTTTATTTTATTAATTAATTGTATAATCCAATTAAAATCCTTAGAAACTCTATCACTTATCGCTGCTCGTTCCTGGGTCAGTGTTCGGGTCTTCCAACTGGTATCCTCTTTAATTGAGTTAATGATTCCTGCAAAACGAAACCAAAAGGTAATAAAATTATAAAGAGGCATAATCAATACTAGGTACCATTTTCTTATGTAAAACCTTCTTTCTTCCTTGAAATCTCGCATAAATCCAATTATGTTTAGATAAAACAAAAATGATGACAATGAATATAGTACATAAATCAATAGAGATGAAAAAACTATTAATTTAAGCGGATAATTTAAAAATAACAAACATATCAAGGCAAAGTACCAGATCATTCTAGGAAATGCGAATGTATGGTCATAAATCAAAAGACGAACTGCAAAATTAGAAACACCCTTAAACAAGGTCTCTACATCTTTCTTTAAGAATATATGTGCCACTTCGATTTCACCACGCTGCCATCTTTGACGCTGTGTGTACAACCTATCAAAGCTTTCAATCGGATCTACATAATAAAAAGCATTCTCACATAGCTTGACCTTTAGCTTTAGCTTCTCTCTTACCTGAAAGGTAACATGAGTATCTTCACCAACTGTATCGGTATTATATAGCTGTGTTTGAAGAATAGCCGACTTACGAAAGGCAGAAAACGCACCGGACATTGTGAAAATATTGTTAAACTCAGACTGATAATTACGTCCTGCCAGAAATGCCTGGCAATATTCAAAATACTCTGCTTTTCGAAGTAATCGTAAGCCAAAGTTCTCAGTCTCATCTATCATTTTTGAATTCGTAAGAATAACCCCTGTTATACAATGGGTATTGGATTCATGCTCGAATTTTCTCACAACATTCTTTAGAGCCTTGGGGTGAAGCGTTCCATCACTATCAATATGAATAATATATTTTCCGGCACTATTAAATAAAGCCAAATTCAAGGCCTTTGACTTGCCTTGTTCGGAATTTAGCCAATTTATCATTAACTCAGGATTTTCCCTCTGGCAATCTTGGAAAATTTCAAAGCTATTATCTTTGCTCTCATTATTTACCAGTATCACATAAATCAATTCATTTGGATAATCTGAATGTACAATAGATTCAATACATTCTCTAAGGGTATCCGCTGAATTGTATACAGGAACTATGAGTGTGATTTCCGGATAAAAATCTAATTTCTTTTTAGTCCTTGATACTATTCTTTTCTTTATTAATATGAAGAAATTAATTAGTGCTGGTGTTATCTCAACGATTAATGGTATGAGAATCCATACCATCCAAAAAAAAATGGCACTACCTATGTAATTAAAGATTTTCATAGCGAAAACTCCCTATCTTCTGACGTATAACCTGCGATCGGGTAAACACTTGATAATACAAAAAAATGGAAAGGATATAAAATACAAACCTTCCAAATATAGTGTGTGCAAAGTAGTATATGTTATTTCCATAGTAATATATTAAGGAACATATAACAAAAATCCGAAGTACATTGGCCATAAATATCCATATGATTCCAAATATATTCAAGATTACTTTCTCATAAAAGTGATATACCTGAAAAAACCAAAGCATAGCTGTAAATGCCATGATTTCAATGATACCAGAGCATTCATAATCTATATACAGGGAAATACTGTAATCCTTGCTATTAATAAATAATACACCATATTGGAAATAGGATTGATATAAGCCGGTTATCTTACCAAAGAATCCAGCTACTACTGAGACACCCTTGGTCAATGGTCCCGTCAGTAAGGGTTCAAGCAATAACAACATAAATACAAAACATCCAACACTTCCAAACAGGAAAAACCAGAAATTAAGCTTTGACCGTTTGAATACCGAAAGTACATACAGCCAAATAATAAAACATATAATCAAAAAGTATTTCATATCGCTTTACTCCTAGTTTTGTACTTGTTCCTAAATAGAATACCTCCAACAAAAATCACTGAAATCATTATTCCGATTATAGGTGCAGTTGAGACTCCCGAACAAGCAATCCTACGATACATCATATTAGGAGAAAAGAATTCAATAGTTCTCATATTGTCT
>SHOH01000006.1:22294-42379 GCA_004294845.1 Anaerolineaceae bacterium | reverse complement strand
CCGGATTTTCTGCAGGTAAGATATCTTTATCTAAGAAAACATCTGTCTCTTCCTTATCCGAATCCAATCCTTCATTCTCTGTAGTGTTCTCATGCTTAAGATTAATTATTTCTTCAATCCTTCCGTCAAAGATATGAATAATCCTATCTGCATATTCAGTCAGTCCTTTGTCATGAGTTACCATTACAATTGTTTGGTTATTAGCCTTTGCCATATTCTTGATAATATCCATTACTTCCTTACTGGTTTTAGAATCTAAGTTACCTGTAGGCTCGTCGGCAAATACTATCTCTGGATTGCTGACAAAGGCTCTTGCTATACCGACTCTTTGCTGCTGTCCTCCGCTCATTTCAGTAGGCTTATGCTTCTGACGATCACCCAGCCCGACGTTTATCAGCATTTGCCTTGACATTCTCCGCCTTCGCTTTTTATTCATATGCTTAAACACCAGCGGTAGCTCTACATTCTCCAAGGCTGTCATGGAATTTATTAGGTTATAGGACTGGAACACGAACCCCAATGTGTTTTGTCTGAACTTTGCCAATCCCTTTTCACTCATTCTATGTATATTGCGCCCCTTAATCATGATTTGACCGCCACTAAGCTTTTCTATTCCCGCCATAAGGTTTAGTAGAGTAGACTTACCTGATCCTGAAGCACCATATAAGCAACAGAATTCACCTTTTTTGACTGTAAAGCTTACATCATCAACCGCAACGATTTTTTCCTTACCCATTCTGTATATCTTCTTGGCATTCTTAACTTCTATGATATTTTCATTATTTTTTTTCATATTAATAACCTTGCCTTTCCAATACATAATGCAAAGCAGATATTTCCTTATAATGCTATATCAAAATACTTAAATAATGTCTATATAATATCTTAATTTTTTCTTACTTTTTCCTATTCTGATAAATATTAGACGATTTAGCTATTATTAGGTATCCATATTTTTAATACTTTCTTTTTTAATGGTTCTGTTATCAACAAACCTAACAAAAACCAGTTTGAGATAAGCACCCACCGGTACGGCTAGCAGCATACCCAAAAACCCACCGATAGCACTACCAAATATCAAGGATACGATTATGATAAGTGGATGAATCTTTATAGATCTACTTAATAGCTTTGGTCCTATAAAATTCCCATCAATGAATTGAATAACTATCAATACTATGATGGCTATAAAAAGCTTTTGAAACTCTCCGTTTATGAGACATACGATAGCTGTACTGATGTATGCTACGATAGGACCGAAATATGGTATCAGATTACCAATCCCGGCAAATATCCCTATTACCAAGGCAAACTTAACACCTATAATTGACAGTACCAGGCTTATTAGTATCATCATGACAAAAGCGTCCGCCAGCTGCCCTCTTACATATCCCGAAAATGCATAGTCCAAGTCGTAAAGAATAAGGGAAATTTTTTTATTGGTTTTCTCCGAAAATAAAGCATAAAATGTCTTTTTTAAATATCTTGTAAACATCTTTCCGTCAATAATAAAATAAAAGCCTATTATAAATCCAAATATTATAGTGGTTAAATATCCGGATATATTCGTTATGGCGTTTACAGTACTTTCTGCAAAGCTCTTTAAGGCATTTAATACTACCGTCAGAGTGTCTTCTACATATTGCTCCAGCTGATTAGAACGAATGTCCAGCTTCTCCATGTTTTGAGTAATCGAATTATAAAAGGACTCAAGACTCTTCTTATACCCTTCTGCCAGTCGTATAACATCATCAAAGTTAGCTAACCTAAGCTGATCTGTCACGCTGAAAATCAGCAGAGATACCAAAGCAGCTAAAGCTATAAAAAATATTACAACAGATAAAACTGCCGCCCAAGTTCTTGGTCTTTTCATCTTTTTAAACAGCTTGAATTTACGGAATTTCTCTTCAAAAAAGTTGACAATAGGATCCATAAGATAAGAAAAAACAAATCCCAATATTACAGGCCTAACCACCCTAAGGAGCCAGCTTATTTTATCCATTATATTATTAAATATTGTCGGTGCATTTTTTGCTATTAAGGATAGTATATAGATTATTATAGCTGTAATTATCACATATAGCGATATTTGCATGTACTTTCGATTAACCCTGTCTCGAAGCTTCATCCCTTTTATACTATCCCCTTTCGCCAAATTTAACATAATTCGCTATCAGCTCTACCGAATTGTCAATTCCTACATAATCACTGCGTATAGATAAATGGTAATTTTCTGCCCTACCCCATTTTTCACTGGCGTGGTAGTTGTAATAGTTAGCCCTTCTTTTATCAAACTTTACTATATTTTCTTCAGCCTTTTCTGCAGGTAAATTATATAGATTAACTGCACGTTCTTTTCTAAATGCTAGATCAGCCCATATGAATACATGGATAACATCCGTATGTTCTCTTAAGATATAATCCGCGCACCTGCCTACTATGACGCTGGGACCTTCTAAAGCAATTTTGCGAATCACATTTGATTGGGCAAGATATACTTGGTCGTCCAAGGACAGATTAGTAAAGCCGATATCATGGTTGCCGTATGCATTCATACCCATGGCAATTGAATATAAGAGACTGTTGGTGGCCTTTTTTTCCACGTTTTCAAATATAGCTTCCGAAAAACCGCTTTCTTTTGCTGCTCTTGTAATCAATTCCTTGTTATAAAAGGGTATGCCAAGCTTCTTAGCCAGCTTCTCTCCTATTTCCCTGCCACCGCTTCCATACTGTCTGCTGATTGTAATAATATTCTTCATAGCATATATCCCTTCTTTCTACTAAAATTAACTTTTAGCTTAAATTAGTATATCACATTGTTTTCCCAAGTTGTCACTTTATTACTAATTGTTAAAGTATATTTAATTAAAAATTAACTTATAACATGGTGCCTTGTTTTTATTTATAGTAGATGCGTAATTTTATAATATGCTTTCTTTATACTCGGTAGCCTTTCATATATTCTATTCCATAAAGTATTATAAAATTGCTCGATTAACATATATTCCTTATGATTGATAGATTCTTTTCCAAACCTTGCTTTTCTAACGGTATCCATACATCCTTCAAAGTCTTTTACTAAGGCCTTATTCAAATGCTTCTTTGCATACTCCTCACCTTCCTCCAAACTCTTGGTTTTTGCAGGAAGACCGTGATTAATAATAAACAGTCTTTCAATTCTTTTATAGAGTCTTAATGCTCTTTTACTATAGCTTTCCTCCATAATTATCTTGTTCTGATTTTTATATATTTGATATAAAACTATTCCGCCTAAAATTATAAGAGTCATAGCAAGCATAAAATACCACCCAAATCCTGTCCTGGGCTTATCATCATCCTCTTTTATTATACCGCTTCCCTTTATATCCTCGTCTTGGTCTGATGCAGGAGGTGATGGTTTCTCTTCCTCATCAGGTTTTGCTGTGGGACTGGGTGGGGCATCGGTAGGTGTGGCAGCCTCTTCCTCTATCGCTTCTTCGATTGGCAGTTCCATGCCATCTATTAGATCTACCAGATCCTCCATTCCTGAGCCTGTGGTAAATTCCACCGGGATCCATCCAAATCCATCATAATATACCTCTACCCAGGCATGTGCATTATAATCCTTTACCGTGATTTCTGCGGTATTGTTCTCGTCACCTATGTATGACGTCATTGAAGGGTTTATTAAATCCGATCTGGTTACTGCATATCCTTCAACATATCTGGTTGGATAACCCATAGCTCTCAACATAAGCGCTCCTGCGGAAGCATAATGTGCGCAGTATCCGATTTTGTTCTCATAAAGAAAATATTCCACAAAATCCTTATTCCTAGGAAGTCTTCCCGGAGATAAAGTATACCTCATGTATCGATTCATATAATCCTTAACATAATCTATAGCATCCAGAATGTTTTCTGATTCAGATCCAATCACCTCTCTTGAAAAATCATGCTTTAGCCTTTCAAGTCCTTGCTCGGGAAGTTTGGTATAGGTTTCATAAACAAACTTACGGTATATTTTTTCATTTTCATAATATTTATAAAGTTTTTTAAGCTCTGTATAGTCAGAAATATTTGCTAGTTCATCATTACCAAGTAAAGATCCAAGCGCTGAAAGTAAATCATAATCTATATTGTTCATGATACCAGGTAGATTATAATTATAATCATAGCTAGCAGCTGTCATGCCCTTATCTGAAACCGCACCTAAATCATACTCGAAGGTAACCTCATCCTTCTCTTTGAACATAGTATAATAAGGAGCATATATATAGTTCTTGTTCGCATTTAGATAGCTAACCTCATACCTTCCTTGATTAACATATGAGCTGTAGGGGTATTGATTTAAGAATATTGTGTTTCCCTTGATGGGGTCATAAACATCCTGCGAAATCTTATCCATCATATCACTATAGTTGTTTCTTATTTGCCTCGAGTGAGTCTTCCAGCTGTCTCCGGTATATTCGCTACCAATATATCCTCTTAAATATATTCCCTCAATAACTGATTGTAAGGGTACTTTTATGCGAAGATGCTCACTATCATCAAAATTTACCTGATCAACTTTGCCAAGCTTACCTAGGCTAAGCCCACCTGAGCTTTTAATCCTGTTTGGACCAATATTTAATTTTACATCCTTAAGTTTTTCTGTAACGTCATTAAATGAAAAATCTGTCATAAAGCTTTGGAGTTTAGTCTTTGAATCATTGATTACATTATAGTCTTCATATTTCTCTAAGGGAACAAACTGTTTTACGATAAAGTATAATAAAAGTACCAATAGGCATAAAATCATAGCGGCTCTTATGCTGATTCGATAAATCATACTCTTTTGAACATTACCAAAGGTCTTAAGTAGGGATGATTTGTCATATGAAAAGCTGTTTGATATTGATAGAAATAGAAAAACCAGAATATAGGCAATCAAATCTGCCTCCGGAGGAGTTACACCCATAGCAAAGCTTGTAATTACAGGAAGAATCATAATAATATAGCATAAAACCTTAAACCTACTTCGAAGCAGAGATAAAGTAAGAAAGCCAACCACAGGTATGATAATTATAATTAGCAGAAGGGTAAGATCCATTTCAGCTGTGCTGTAATCAGCAACAAAGCTAAACTCATAGAAACCATAATAACCAGAGGCAACTCGAATAATAGCATTCTCTAGGAGATAGAAGCCATTTTTTAATTGCTCGAACCGATAATATAGAATTACACTATATGTGGTTAATACTAATATGAATTTTATTAAATCATATTTGGTGAATAATAACAATGTATAAAATACTGCAGCTGCTAATATTATTGCTGTAATAAGATAGCTGTTAATAATCTGCAAATCAAAGCAACTGATAAAAATAGTCATGAAACAATAGCTTCCGATAAGTATGACAAATGCCTGTAACAGCCTCATATATATCGGAAACTTTCTATGGTTTTCCTCTGATAGATAGACAGTATTATCAAAATAAATACCCTCATAGCTCTTTTTTGTCATTTGCTCACCATCATTTCTAGCTCAGCTCTAATCCTTCCAAATCTGCCTTTATCTTAGATGAATTTATCGATAACAATTCCATACCTGTGTCTGTAATTTTTTTAACTAATTCTACATCTATAGGAATATCCCAAGTTGTGTCAACTCCCTTATAAACTTCATCATAGGCTCCATTAATATATAGAATTTGCCTGTCTATGGCTTTTATTAATATCAGTGAATCCAACTGCTCATGTGTAACTAACTTGGTTACATAGAATAAATCTGTATATTGATCATTAGGATACTCTGCAAAGTATGCCGCTGCCATATCCACATCCTCAGAATATGGACCACAGTTAAGCAGTCCGTCAACTGCCTCAAATATATCGTTTTCATTAACAATTCTGACTCTTCGACAAGAACCAATATGCTTATCATACCAAGTAAAGTAATGAATTTGCCCCCTTAACATAAAAGAGTAGGACATAGAAAGAGCACATTCCAATATAGAATCTACAGCCTCAAGTACTTCATCATCTCTTGGAATAGCCAGATCTGCAAAGACAACCACGGAGCAATTCATAGGTTCAGAAAAATCCTTAATCATCAGTTGATCCTGCTTCAGGCTGAGCTTCCAGTGTATCCTCGCCAGACGATCACCCTCCCTATACTCCCTGATAGCAAATACCTCAGAGGGGTCGTCTCCTCCTTTTACGGTAGAATAGTTATCACTTTCCACCTGCATCTTTGAGCTGTTTGCCATATAATCCTCAGTTAATTCATAATAACGAGGAAGAATTGCTAATTTTATTTCTTCATGTTTTCTTATTCTTAAGGAAAATAGTTTAAGATAATCAAATATACGTACCTTTGAAATCAATATTTTTAAATTCCCCGTATGTTCGGACATTAGATTACAGGTAACTGATGTTGATGATCGTCTATCAACAGTAAGATATATTTCTTGCTTATAGCTCTTATTATGATTGGAAAAGGTATTATAATAGCTCAGTGTAATGCTTACATTTGAGATAGGAAATATAGTTGGGTTATGAAGCTGAATAGATACAGGTATAGTATCCCCTGTATTTGCTACATGGACAAGAGAAATCAATTCATAGGTAAGTCTTCCATATACATAGCTTAGAATGGCAAATAAAAGAAAAGGTAGAATCGTTACGGTAAGAAATAGGATTCCCATATAATAATCGTTATACAAAATCGCCAGCAATCCTGCAATAACAATGATTGCCGCATATTTTATTTTATTATACAGCATACATATAACCATGCCTTTCCTTAAAAGTCCGCTGTCCCCTTAGCAATAATCCTTGGGGGTTTGACTATTCTTAATATATCATCCAAAAGGTTGTCCACTGTTATATTATTCACTCTTGCTTTAGCCTTCAGAATCATCCTATGGGCTGCCACATCTTTAAAAATATAAGCGACATCAGAGGGCACCACATAGTCTCTTCCACTTAAAAATGCAGTAGCCTTTACCATATTCATTAGGGCTAAAGAACCCCTCGGACTGACTCCTAATTCTATCAAAGGGTTTTCCCTGGTTTGTTGCACCAAGAGAGTTATATATTCATATATGGAATCGTGGATATAGACCTCCTCCACCATAACCTGCATATAACGTATCTCATCTCTTTCCACCACTTGAACCACATTCTCCAAGGGATTTGAGTTCTGCCTTTGCTTTAGTATACCAATTTCGCTTTTAATATCAGGATATCCCATGGATAACCTTACCATAAACCTATCAAGCTGTGATTCGGGCAGCATCTGCGTACCTATAGAGCCGATGGGATTTTGTGTTGCCATAACAACAAAGGGCTTTGGTACATCTCTTGTAACGCTATCAACAGTAACCTTACCCTCTTCCATTACCTCAAGCAGTGCAGACTGTGTCTTACTGGAGGTTCTATTGATCTCATCTGCAAGAAACAAATTACACATAATGGCACCGGGTTTATACTGATAACTTTCTCCATCCTTAGAAAGCAGATGAAATCCTACCACATCCGTAGGCAATACATCCGGAGTGAACTGAAGTCTGTTATGTTTAAGAGCCATGGCCTTTGAAAATGCCAGTGCTAAAGTGGTTTTTCCTACTCCCGGATGATCCTCTAAAAGAATATGGCCTTTTGCTAAAATAGCCGTTAGAACCTTACCTATAATAACCCTTTTACCTATTACTACTTTATTTACTTCGTTCATAATTTGAATTGCTTTATTATTATAAGCTTCCATACGGTTACCCCTATCCTGATATATATTATTACAATTATGCGGTATACTGCTTATCTTGGACTAATCTAATTACGCAGATTAGTAACTCGGAAACTACGTTTCCTTGTTCATGTTGCACTTATCCAAGCTAATCATTGTATTTTTATGACACAAAAAGCGTTTCATAAAAATACAATACTTATCTTGGACTAATCTGCTTATCATGAATATTATAGCATATAAATATTACAATTCAACGTTTTATAACTTCTATTACATAAAGTTTTACCATTTTCTCCCATACTATAACAGGCAATTATCTTCTTGGTAATCTTTAACGAATATGTGAAAAATACATGGCATCTATTGACTTCTGTTGGGAAACGTTTAAAATAATCATCATGAGAATACTATGGAGGTAGCAAAGTGAACAAATCAAAAAAGACTATAAAGGGCTCTAAAAAATCTAATAAAAACCAGTTTACCATCAGTTCGATTGTATGGATTGTTGTTGGCTCTATCCTAGGATTGGCTTTAATTGTTGGTATACTAATCGATCAACTATATAAGAGTCCCTTAGTTACCATTGACGGTAAAAAATATTACCTTGAGGATATGACCTATCAGTTTTACAATACTGAATCATCCTATAATTATATTAATCAGCTATATGGTGGTTCCTATTGGGACATGCCCTATAACGAATCCTCAGGTATGACAGTTCGTGATTATTCAAAGTTAGAAACAATTAATAATGTTATATATGAAGAGATACTTTATAATGAAGCGATTGAGAATGGATATACCCTAACAGAGGAAGAGATTGATAAGATTGATCAAAATGTCAATTCAACACTTAATGATATGGGACTTAGTGAAGCGTTCATTAAGAAGAATGGTTTTACACCTGAATATCTAGAGAAGGTTTTTACAAAGAATACTTTAGCTAGCCGATACAAGCAGGATGTTGTAGACTCCTTTGATATTGATGATGAGGCTATCAAAGCTGAAATAAGCTATGACGAATACAGGCAATATGACATTGAGTACTTATATATTTCAACAGAAAACATAAATGAAGAGGATTACACTGAGGAAGATAAAAAAGCTGCCTTTGATAAAATTTCGGACCTAAGACAGAAGGCCTTAGATACTGAGGATTGGTCCAAGATAATACCAGAGGACGAAGATGAGATACAATATAAGACCAGCGACTTTTTATCAAAAGATACTTATTTCTCTGAGAATTTAATGAATATCATGCTTGCCATGGAAAATGGTGATATTACCGAAGTAACCGAAGACGAGGATGGTTATTATGTAATCCGAATGATTGATAATAATTCTCCGGAAACCTATAACAAGACAGTAGAAGATGCTATAAAAGCAAAGGAAGAAGAGGCCTTTGCAGAAGAATATATCGACATTATTTTACCCAAGCATGCATTTGAGTTAAATAATAAGGCCATAAATAATCTTAGAATGGGACGTATTACATTAGTTGACTAATTTTTCCTATCTAATTGTATAATATTTCAAATTCCTGAAATAATAATAAATGACTCTATTCATTTATTAAGGAAGGAGATATTATGGCAAAGAATAAGAACAATAACTTCAAAAACAGCAACAAGAATTCATCTAAAAACAGCAACAAAAACCAATCGAGGGACTCTGTGAAAAACACCCATGCAGAGGTACCCGATAATTCACCGGGACGCAGTGGTCCAGGCGGTGAATAATCACGATTAAGCCATGGAAAATAATGCGCTTTATGTGACGCGAAATATGCAGCACATAAAGCGTATTATTTTTTTTAAAATATCCATTACAGTACCTGGTACTATCTGCCATATATTCTCGAAATATATGTGGTAATCTGCCATGCAAGTGTTATAATCATAGATATAAAATATAGCTCGAAAGGAAAATGTCATGAATATTATCATTGTCGGATGCGGTAAGGTAGGAGTAACCTTAGCTGAACAGCTTGATCAGGAAGGTCATAATATCATTGTTGTAGATAATAAATCATCAGCTATCGATAGCGTAACTAATTTTATGGATGTTATGGGAATTGTAGGCAGCGGTGCAAGCTATCATGTTCTTTTGGAAGCTGGAATTGAGAATGCAGACCTCTTAATTGCCGTGACAGGATCAGATGAGCTAAACCTACTTTGCTGTTTGATAGCGCGAAAAGCAGGGAGCTGCCATACAATAGCCAGAGTACGTAATCCGCAGTATAATGATGAGATAGAATTTATCAAAGAAGAGATGGGTCTATCGATGACCATAAATCCAGAGCTGGAAACCGCAGTCGATATGGCTGCTTTAATTAAGCTTCCTTCTGCTATAGATATTGACACATTTGCTAAAGGTAAGGTAGAATTACTTAAGTTTCAAGTACCCGAGAATTCTGTTCTTAACAATATAAAGGTAATGGATTTATCTTCAAAACTTCATAGCAAGGTACTGGTCTGCATTGTAGAGCGAGAGGACCAAATATTTATTCCTTCCGGTAGTTCCCTGCTATATGCAAACGACATAATATCAATTGTAGCGTCCCATAAAAACGCCATTGATTTTTTTCAGAAGGTAGGCATTTTAGTTAACAGTATTAAAAATGTCATGTTAATAGGAGGCGGTACCTTAACCGTATATCTTGCTAAGATATTGGCAGACTCAGGCATTAAGGTATCCATTATCGAGCAAAATACTGAACGATGTGAGGAGCTTAGCGACCTGCTTCCGAACGCGATGATTTTTAATGCAAATGCAACTGAAAAAAATGTGCTTCAGGAGGAGGGCGTTGAAGATGCGGAAGCCTTTGCTTCCCTAACCAATTATGATGAGGAAAATATCCTCCTATCTCTTTATGCTAAAAAACGCTCTAAGGCAAAGGTATTTACAAAGATTACACGAATGACCTATGATGATATAGTCGGAGAATTACCTCTTGGAATAATCATAAATCCCAAGCTTGTAACTGCTGACCGTATTCTTCAGCATATAAGGGCTATGGAAAACTCTAAGGGCAGCAATGTTGAAACCTTATATAAGCTAGTAGATAATAAAGTAGAAGCCCTGGAATTCTATGCAAGAAGCAATGCCAAACTTCTTGGCGTGCCATTAGAAAAGCTGCAAATCAAGCCTGATATTCTTGTTTCTTGTATTAATCGCAAGGGTAGAATAATAATTCCTAACGGACAGGATCATATTCAGGTGGGAGATACTGTAATAATTGTAACTACTATCAGAGGATTAAATGATCTCAATGATATTTTACAGCAATAAAATAGTAATCGGTTAAATTGAATTATAATTTTTTATTGAATAAGGCGAAATTTCCTATTTAATAAAAATGATTGTTCAATATAAGGAGCTATTATGAATAAATCAATTATATTACATGTATTGGGATGGATTTTGAATTTTGAAGCTGCCTTTATGGTATTACCGATAATTGTAGCTCTTATATATGGCGAAAAAAGTGGATATGCTTTTCTCATTACAATTGGAATATGTCTATTAATCGGACTTCCCCTAGCTTTGTTCAAGCCAAAAAGCAGAATTTTTTATGCTAAGGAGGGCTTTGTATCCGTTGCTCTGGGATGGATAATGCTTAGCTTTATTGGAGCTCTCCCCTTCTATATAAGCGGACAGATCCCCCACTTCGTGGATGCTATGTTTGAGATTATATCAGGATTTACTACCACAGGCTCCAGCATATTAAGTGATGTTGAGGCCTTAGATTACTGTATGCTTTTTTGGCGAAGCTTTACCCATTGGATAGGAGGTATGGGTGTATTAGTATTTATCCTTGCTATTCTTCCCTTAGCACGAGGAGAAAGTATGCATATTATGCGCGCCGAAAGCCCGGGACCTTCTGTAGAAAAGTTTGTACCCAGAATGAGAACAAGTGCTTCCCTTTTATACGGTATTTATATTGGAATGACCATATTGCAAATTCTATTACTCCTTGCCGGAAGAATGCCTCTATTTGATGCTCTTACCCTTACCTTTGGTTCAGCTGGTACAGGTGGATTTACTATAAAGAACACAAATATTATGTCCTATTCACCCTATCTTCAAAATGTAATCACTATATTTATGTTCCTCTTCGGAGTTAATTTTAATTTTTACTATCTTGTCCTTCTTCGTAAGGCAAAGGATGCCTTTAAAATGGAAGAGGTAAAATGGTATTTTATTATTGTTGTAATTGCTATTGTCCTAATATCATTTAACACAGGCCAAGTTAAGGGCTTCTTTGGAGCAATACATCATTCGGCTTTTCAGGTTTCATCAATTATTACCACCACCGGATATGCCACATTGGACTTTAATTATTGGCCTACATTCTCAAAGACAATACTTATGCTGCTGATGTTCATCGGTGCATGTGCCGGAAGCACAGGCGGAGGTATCAAGGTCTCCCGTATAGTAGTACTATTTAAAACAATAGGTAAGGAAATGGCTTATCTGGTTCATAGACGTAGCGTAAAGGTTATCAAGCTAAATAATAAGAAGCAGGAAAATGAAACAGTAAGATCCATCAATGTGTTTTTTGTTACTTATATGATAATCTTTGGTGCTTCCTTACTTATCATATCTCTTGATAATTTTGATTTTACCACTACTTTTACCGCCGTAGCGACCACCCTTAACAATGTAGGACCCGGCTTAGAGATAATAGGGCCAATGGGTAATTTCGGTGGTTTTTCCGACCTATCAAAGCTTGTCATGATGTTCAATATGCTGGCTGGAAGATTGGAGATATTCCCAATCCTAGTCCTCTTCTCACCAAGCACCTGGAAGAGATAAAAGGATGCTTCACAGTGTTCAAATAGCTGTTTTATAATATTAAAGGGGCATGTCTGTGTCCCCAAAATTCACATTTAGGAGAACTGACGCCTTGATATGTATGTCTTATACGGACTTATAGTCCGTATAAGACATACATATCTGGTGTCTGTACTACTAATCAGTGAATTTGGGGATATAGATATGCCCCAGAATATTATAAAACAGTGCTGTAACCTATGAAACATCCTTTTATATTTAACAGTAGCGTGGGCGAACAGCACCGCCGATTCCATAAGGTAGTAAAAATTCAGGGATTCCTGATGCATATGGTGCAATTTCATAAAGTTGAAAATATATTATAACCCCTCTATCATTCAGATAAAAATTATTGGGATTAAAATTTTCTTTTACAAGAGTTTCGTAATTCTCAAAATAAGGGAAAAACTCCATCTCAGCCAAGACTTCTTGATCAATTTGTTCCACAATAGTATCTGTTATAAATGCATTAACATCCTCCGGTATTAAAAAGAGGTCATTAATCCTTATAGGACTACTACAAGCTATATTCCAGGAATCTGAAGTCCTAATTGTCATGCCATGAGCTCCTCCGGTATATTCATATCTGTCAAAATATAAGCTGAGAACACAATGCCTGTTATAGGTTATTTCATATACTGTTACCACATCAAATGGTCGTACCGGGAAATTATTTGCCTTGGCATATTCATATTCGACCATAGCCATTTGATATAGCATCATTATGTTTGTTTTGACATATTTATATGCCCTGGTTTTATAATAGTGGTTTAGCTTGTCAAGTGCTATTTGGTATTTATCTGAGCTAAAGTAGGGATATCTAACGGTATAGCTAAGTATAACGACGCCTTTATAGTACATATCCTGCTGTAAGACCTTGTCGTATATAATTACTCGGTTTCCTGGCAAATGGCTCCCTCCCATTGTGGGTATCCTTAGCACATCTTATGCCGAAAATTAATGTCCTATTCTATTTATCTGATTGGACAAGCTCCGGTTTCACACTCCGCATCTATGATATCATGCTGCTCGTCATTATCATATCTTGCTAATAATTCATAGTTAATAGGCTTTACCTGGCTTATACGCTCTTCGTAATCCTCCTTGCTAGTTGTTTCATAAGGAAGAAGCGGATATGTCTCCTCCATAAGCGGAAGGAATGTAATCCCTACGACATAATCAAAATTATCATATAACCACTGTGTTACGTCGTCCCATTCATTCTCCCTTACATGGACAGTTATGGATGAATTATGATCGGACCAGTTTTTCATTGACATCTTATATAATTCAAGCTGTTCAATGGCACCTACATCATATTTCGTTCTTCCCTCAGGTGCCTTAATAGGAAATTCAATAACCTTTATTGAGCAATCTTCATCAGTTTGACCATTTTCATTATAGATAGGAAAGCTTCCTTGCGCTTCAATCATCTTATATAATGGATCTGTAACTGAAATCCTTATTCTGCGGATATAGTAATTAGAATGAGCAAAATGTATACCGCTACTTACGCAGGGAAGTGTAGATAGACTTCCTTCAGGCTTTATAGTTGTCATAAGCTTAGGAGCTTGTATGTTAAGCTGTGCACAATAGCTATTTCCTTCTTTATGAACTTCTTTGCGAAGCCTTTTAAGCAAATCAGCCAAGTCATCATAGCTCATTCCGGTCTTATTTACCATATCCATCATACCGGTAAGCGATATTCCTATTATTCTGTCCTCCTGCATTACTTCATTCCACTCAGGAAGCTCCACATCAACCAAGGTCATTCTTATAGCGACTCTTGTTGATAACTTTAAGGTTTCCACAAGCTCATCTTCATCAAGAACCGAGCCCTTCACAAAGCTCATAAGATTATTAGTGGTAAGATTACAGCACTGTTTCGACCTAAGCAAAATTTCACCACATGGATTACAGCCCTTAAATGTTGGCTTTCTCCTCAAGGCTTCTGCACCGTTAATAAAGCCAGGTTCACCGTTTACTTTAATTGAATCTATGATTTCCTTTATTCTATCTAAAGACGGACGATGATTATATAGTATTGAATTATTACTCATCTTCCTATGAGAAATATCCTTATCTTCAATCCACTTTCCGTCAACTACCTTATATATATT
Source organism: Anaerolineaceae bacterium (assembly GCA_004294845.1). Classification (GTDB taxonomy): domain Bacteria; phylum Bacillota; class Clostridia; order Lachnospirales; family Lachnospiraceae; genus Mobilitalea. The sequence goes on along the minus strand of SHOH01000006.1, from coordinate 27,715 downwards.
GCGCTTGGCATTGATGACTTCATCGTCATCCTCATCACATATAACCATCATAGCGCTTCTTCTTACACCACCGGATACTACATTCTCACTGATTATTGTAGCAATATCAAGCGCATCAATCGTCTGTAATATACCATCAGACCTTCGGTTAATTACTTTATTAATCTTCTCAAACATCCTCTTGATTGACTTATGACCTGAAGCTCTTCCTCCAAACCTTTTTAATCTTTCTCCCTCAGGTCTAACATAACTATAATCAATAATAATTCTTGTAACATCCTTATACTCGTCTAAAGATAGCAGCTTAAAGAAGTTCTCTAGTGCATCACACCATCCCTCTTTGCTGTCACCTACTAATATAAGAGCAATAGAGCTATCATTTTTATCTATAATACATCTGGTATCCTCCATATCCTCCTTTGAGGTATTAGCTCTTACAGTTCCATCATATCTGCCCTCTAAACTAACAGGACGAACCTTTGGTAGCTTCTCCACCAGCTCCTTTGTAATGCGAATTCCTACTCCGCTTCCTACCATTAGGAGATAAAATACATCCACTAAATCAGAAAACTTTTCTATATTTGTAAAGGCACAATTATAGTTGGATAAGGGATACTTCTCAACTACTTCTGTACCGCCCATGTACAAGGTTCTTCCGGATGTAAAAGTCCTTAGATTAAATAGCTTGTCAAATAGCTGCTCTGCTTCCCTTACTTCATCATCCATATTAATAGACAGGCCCATTTTCTTTTTATGCTTGATACCTAGATCAATATTATACTCTGTAGTTCTAAGAACTGTCTCAAACCAAGTCTCACGCCTTTTCTTTTCCTCCAGATATCTTGAATATGTTCTAAGATATACAAACTCACCAATATGGCTAAGTGGACTCTTCATATTACGATATGTATTTAAAAATTCTTCTGATAATAAATGCTTCATATGCTTCCTCCTATCCTATGTATCCTATATGTAATATATATGTGTTAGCAGATTAGGACTCAAAAAATCTACTAATCTGCTTAATCATATAAAAGCACAATATCTTGTGCTAATATTATACATAAGTACAATATCTATGTCAATGGTTAATTGAGAATAGTTATCATCAATTATATTTTGTTACTTTTCTAACAATAATATATGATCATTTAGAACAACCATTGGAATTCAAAAAAGATAAGAAACCAAGTAAATTGGTACCTTATCTTTATATTTAGCTTATAACAATTTAATAATTATTATTAATTTAGCTTTATTATCCGTAACTTTGTTAATTTTTATTCCAGAGCTTTAGTGCTGCAGACAATTCTTCATTCTCCTTAGCTGCTAGCTCTAAAGATACTCCTGCCATAACAGCCTTAATTGCCTGCATCATTGCGTTTGCACCTGACGCTGCTCCCATAGGATGACCCTGGACGGCGCCACCGGCCGCTAGAATTATATCATTTCCCAGCTCTTTCATGTATTTTTCTACCATACCGGGATGAACACCTCCACCAATCGAGGGCATTGTAGGCCTGATATTATATAAAGGAAGAGTTAGCTGCCCCATAATCTGCATATATTTTTGATGGAGCATAGGATATCCACCGTAAGGGGTATTAACCATAACAGTGTCAGCACCTGCCAATCTGGTAAGCTTACCGACTGCCAGTGTAGAACTCATACCACTTTGGGTACCCTCATAGAACATGCCTGCACCGGCACAGTGAGCCAATATTGGAACATCTACTGTTCTTGCTATCTGTGTAAGCATACTGTATCCTACGGCTGCAAAATTCACCATAATTGCCTCTGCTCCGGCTTCAATTACCTTTCTTACAGTATCCATTATCGTAAAGGATCCGTCTGTAACATTTGCCAGATATAGAACCTTTCTGCCTGTCTTTTCATATGCAGCCTCTGCGGCTTTCTTAAATGCTTTTACCCTATCATATGCCTTACTGTAGCTTGGACTACCAAGGAGTTCATCATCCTTGATCATATCCACCTCACCTAAAGCTGTATCGTAGAATATTCTTGCTCCTTCTTCAGGCGTCAATCCTGTACAAGGCTTAATCATATTTAATAGGAGGGGCCTGTCTTCTACACCGGTTATACGGCGTATACCTTCTATTCCATATCTGGGTCCTATAAAGCTCTCTGCAAATACTTTTGGAAACTCAATATCAAGTAGTTTAACTTGCGCTGATGTGGAAGCATCATTTCCTAAGAGAGCTGTAATAAGCAAGGGAAAATCCGCTGTAAAATTAACTGTGGGATATGCAATCTGAATTAGATACTGTCTTTCTTCCTCATTTATCTGGGTAGAAAGATCAATAGCCGGTATGTCATATATCTGTATAACCTTTCCCATATATCTTTCCCTCAGCACATCGGTAATCCCGGGTACGGGAACCCAGGTTCCTATGGTTTGTCCGACTGCAAGAGAGGATGCTTTTTTGACAATATCTACATCCTTATCTATCTTAATATAATATGTTGCAACAATAAAATCCTTCTCCCTTATATTCTCAGGGAGACTATATAAATATTGATCCATTATTATCTCCATTCCTGTGCATGTTTTTTGCGTATCCAAAGTTTGTATACTTCTATATGTCTATGCAGATGCCTGACTTATTCCTCAAAATATGCTGTGGCATCGTAGGGAATGTCCTCTGTCCTACTAGATAAGTTCTTCCATAGTAAATTATAAATCTTATCTGAATCCTTCTCCTTTAAGGCTTCAAGATAGCTGTCATGCTCTTTCATCATTTTCTCACGAGATTCATTATTGTTGATGAACTTCTGCCCATAAATCAACTTAAAAAAAGACACGCTGTCCCATAAGGATTCGATCATAGAACAGATTCTGTTTAAGCCGCTTATGCTATAGATTGTAAAATGATAGTAACGATTTAGCTTGTATACATCCTTAGCAGACACCTCGTCCTGACATACCGTAACCTTATATTGACAATTGATTTTATGAAGTAGCTCAATATGCTCCTTGGTTACATGCTTGCATGCATGACTGGCAGCAACAGGTTCTAAGGCCTGTCTGGCCAGATATATTTGTTTGACATCATCCTTTGTCAACTTAATTAATCTTGTTCCGACATAAGGAACAGATTCCGCTAAACCCATTTTCTCTAAATTGCTCAAAGCTTCACGGATAGGCATACGACTTACTCCCAGTTGGTTTGCCAACTCTTCGGTATTCAGTTTTTCTCCCATATGTAGCTTTCCATCCATAATCCAATCCATAAGTTTTCCAAGAACTAGATCAGGAAGCTTATTATGGTGAATAACATCTGAATTCATATTGTTCATTGTAATACGCATATTCAAATCCATGTTTTCATCAACCATCCTATTCTAAGATTTTATATCCCGAGTTTACCAACCAATTCCTTTAATATGGCAACCTGGGCAGTTTCTTCTATAAGCTCAGCATTGTGAAGTGCATTAATTGGATCCTTGTCCATAGCTACAATGCCGTGATCTACTAATACAAATCCGGTTAGCTTAGGATTATCCATAAACATTTTTTCTATAAGGGGCGAGTCTTCTTCTCTAACCATTGCCGAAGGTATATCAATCACAGGGATATCCTCACTTATCTTAAGTTTGGAATGCCAGGTTACTCTGGGCAAATATTTACCAGTCGATGCCCAGCCTATAGCATAGGGTGCATGAAAGTGTACAATAGCATTAACCTCCGGACATAATTTATACAAAAGTCCATGTAAAAACGCTTCTCTTGTTGGCTTTCCTGTTCCTTCTACCATGTTTCCATCAAAATCAGTTATCACAAATCCTTCGGCAGTACTGTCTCCTAGAGAACTTCCACTTTCCTTGACAAGCATTAAATCCTTACCGGGAATTCTTGCACTGACATTACCACCGCTTCCGGTCTGAATCCCTCTCTTATAAGCTCTTTTACATGCAATGACAAGCTCCTCTGCTATTAATTTTACCATATTATCCATGGTTTTCAACTCCCTCAAAAAATTTTCCTTTTTTCTTTAAATAATGGTAATACAGATTGAATTATTTTATAAAAATTATCTGCCTGCCAAGCACTTCTGCCAATAAACAATCCATCAATGTTCTCTTCCTTTATTAGTGGTTCTGCATTTTGGGGATTAACACTTCCGCCATATAATACAGGTATGTCGCTACCAATATCCTTACCAAACATAGCTATTAAGGTATCTTTAATAATACCGTGCTTTTCATTGGCATAGCCTTCATCAGCAGGAATCCCATTAACTCCGATTGCCCATACAGGCTCATAGGCAATCCATATACTCTTAGCCTCTTGCTCAGTAACTTCATTTAATCCAACTTTTAACTGTATCTTAAGTATTTCATCACTGATCTTATAATTCTTCTGTTCTAAAGTCTCTCCGATACACAGCAGAGGTGTGAATCCATGTCTTAAAGCAGCTGATACCTTTTTCTTTTCTATCTCATCCGTCTCACCCATTATATGGCGACGCTCCGAGTGACCAATCTCAATAATATTTATACCTATCTCCTTAAGCATTAAGGGCGAGATTTCACCGGTGAACTGACCTTCATCTTCCCAGCACATATTCTGAGCGCCAAGCTTGATATATTCCTCTTTGACAGTCCTTCTGGCCTGATCCAGTGCAGTATATGAAGGAATCACAAATAGCTCCAAGAGATTTCTACTAATATCTGCGGTCAAATCATCTAATCTTTTAAGAAATTCTACCGTGTCAGCTATAGACTTATACATCTTTGTATTAGTACCAAGATAAATTTTATCCAGTCTTCTCATCATTTACCTCGTTTCTGCGCACGTAATTTGCGCAGTTGAAAGTGACTTACTTTCAACCTGTAATGTGTAAAAGGTGGTTCAAGCATCAGGAAAACGAAGGGGTTGTGTAGTAGGGGGGTATCTTATCCTGACGCTTGAGCCCTTATTTTAAGTTAATATTTTCTATATCAATAATAGCCTGAACCTTGGGTGTAGAGCTTCCATCAACAAATGAAAGTCCCAACCACTCATCAAGCATCTTTTTTGCAAGTTCTGATCCAATAACTCTTTCTCCCATACAGATGACATTCCCCTTATTACTGAGTTTTGCTCTTTCTGCAGAGTATATGTCATGGCATACAGCCGCTCTTATACCCTTAAATTTGTTAGCTGTCATCGCCATACCAATTCCTGTACCACAAATCAGCACTCCTTCTTTAGTATAATCGCTTTCAATAATCCTATCGCAAACCTTCTTTGCTATTAAAGGATAATAAGTGGTGTCCTCTGCGGTGTCGCAACCCATATCCTCAACAGTTATCCCATTGTCCTTCATATGCTGTATCAATATATTCTTTAATCCAACCGCTGCATTATCGCAACCAATTACAATTGTTTTCATCTTGACAAACCTCCTAATAAACTTA
>SHOH01000006.1:20810-22194 GCA_004294845.1 Anaerolineaceae bacterium | reverse complement strand
ACCTCCTAATAAACTTACATTATATCACTATATAGAACGGAGGTTTTACCTCCTAATAAACTTACATTATATCACTACATAGAACGGAGGTTTTACCTCCTAAATGCGTATATCTATGGCTCTTTCACAGTCTACCGGATTGCTTAAGTTCTTCAATCATATGATGAGCCGCCTTGATTCCCCATTCCTTTGTATCTAGGTTACCTGGTATTGTAATAATTTCAACATTCTTGTTCTTAATCTTGTTCTTTATATTATTAATTAGAATATCATCAACTTCCTTATAATAAAGCTCCTGGCCTTCCTGCGTATTGTGGCGCATACCATCCGTCGGAATTAGAAGTTTTATGTGGTAATCCACTGTCTCTAACTTATCTACTACTATTTTTGCCACCTCTTTTGCTTCATCTGGCAATATCTTAATATGCGCCGTATCGGCGTTATGCATCATATATTTTCTTTCATCCATTCTTGGGGGAAATTCTTTTATATTAAAGTCCACAAAATCCAGTCCACCAAGACAAACCACCATTGGAACCTTACGTTTAGTCGCCTTTTCTAACCTGCACCCTGCTTTCTCATTATAAGAAAATCCTGCACCGAAGAAATGAGATGTAACTTCGTGAATTGTTAAATCTAACACCCCATCAATAAGCGAATCACAAGCCATTTGCTCCATTGTGGCTCCACCGATACCTGTTGTATGGAATCCTATTGCTTCTATTCCATGCCTTTCTAATTCATCAATAGCAGCACAAGCCCCTATGTTTGTGATACCCATAAGTGTAACACCGACTACAGGCTTGTCCCCTTTTTTCAGTACATTTCCAGCCATTTTAACCATACCTATACAGCATGCACAGGCATTGGATATAATTTGACTGGTTACTATATTAATTCCAGTAAAATCACTGATTGAAGGTATAACGACAATGTCAGAACCGCCGACAATACTCTCAAAATAACGCTTACCGCTTGCAACTGTGGATGCCATAACCTTCGGAAAACCTACGGGTAGTCTTTGCATCGCTGTCGTTGCAACCACTGTATTTTGCAAACCTCCTACTGATAAAACCCCATGTATCTTATTCTCATGATACAATTTTTCCACATAAGCAGCCGCTGCTTCAGCCATAAATGCTATCTTTTCTCCCTTTGTTTTGGGTTCAAGGGTTGTCCAGTTGGTTCCATGTGCAAAAGCGAGGTCTTCTCGTGAAATATCGCTTCCATAGGATTTATTAGGTCCCGTGGCAATATCGATGACAAGAGCCTTTAAGCCTTCTCTCTCGATAATCTCACGCATATAAGAAACTTCCTTAAATTTTGTGTCACAGCTTCCGATAATTGCAATTGTTTTCATATGATTATACAAACCCTCCTAAAA
>SHOH01000006.1:11381-20710 GCA_004294845.1 Anaerolineaceae bacterium | reverse complement strand
TAAAGCTGCAAAACCGTAAGAATACGGTTTTGCATCTAATCTCATATTATATCATTATTTCTTTAATCCAAGTACCGGTGTTTCCTTAATTCTTTCAAGTAAAACCATATCATGTGTTAATAAGAGGAATGAACTGTCCTGCGCTCTTTCCTTCTGGTATTCTATACTCTTCCAAGCTTCAACTATATTGTAGAAGCGTCCCGGAGGAGAAATATTATAATGTATCTCAGGAATCGGATTTAGGTTACCAAGAACGAAGATAGAATCTCCTGCTAAGATATATTTGCCTTCATCAGTGTCTACCTCAACAGATTGATGTCCGGGTGAATGTCCAAAGGATTCGAATACTCTGACACCGGGTACTATTTCTGTTTCTCCTTCTACTAAATCAAATGTACGTCCTGTAATAGGAGATGTTACACCAAGAGCAGGTGCTTCATAAGACTTATAATATAGGGGAATAGGATCTACTGCAAACTCATATTCTCTCTTGTGTACTACAAGCCTTGCATGTGCAAATTTCTCAAGATAGAACATATGATCCCAATGTAAATGTGTAAAGATAACTACGTCTACGTCTGAAGGCTTATATCCTACAGATTTAAGTAAGCTCTCAATATCCTGATCAGCCTCCTGCCATGAACCAGGATGATGATAATCACTAGCTCTATCAGTCCATGCCATACCCGTGTCAACAAGTACAAGCTGTTCGCCACCCTCGATTAAGAATGTGAATACAGGTAGAGGTATCTTTTCATTCGGTACATCCTTAAGAAAAGGTGCACATGAATGATGATAATGATATTGAAGTGGATGAGTGGGGACATATCCCGAATTAAGTGGTCTAATTGTTAATCCCATATTTTAACTTCCTTTCTTATATGTAATTTAATTTATATATTTAAAATTAAGAAACAAAAAGCATTGATGTGTTTCTAATCCTAAATTATCTTAATTTGCGGCTTTTTCCTGCCTTCTTTTAGTGTTAATGTCAAACAGCACCATACCAATAATAACTATACCCACTACCATTGGTTGAGCAAAGGAGGATACCCCCTTTAGGTTCATAACATTAACTATAATGGTAAGTATCAAAGCACCGATTACGGTTCCGCCTACTCCGCCTTCACCGCCAAGCATTGATGTTCCTCCGATTACAACGGCTGCTACAGTTTGAAGTCCATATGCTTCGCCCATGGCAGCATCAGCAGCATTAAGCCTTGCTGTAATTACCATACCGGCTATTCCTGCACATATACTGCAGATCATAAAAGTTGATTTCATAATTTTTTTAACAGGCATTCCGGAATATCTTGCTGCTTCTGCATTAGAACCATAGGAATATACCTGTCTTCCATAGGTGGTTTTTTGTAGTAACACATAGAGGATAATAACTATAATAGCAGCCATAATAACCAGTACTGGTATTGGCCCTACATATCCAACTCCTAGCTGTGTAAAATTCTTTGGGAGGTCATATATAACCGCACCGTTCATAACTATTATTGCTAAACCGCTCAGTACCCAATTGGTAGCATAGGTTGCAATAAAGCTTGGTAAAATACCTGCTAAGGTACCGTTAATAAATCCTACAAAAGCACCTATTAATATGCCTATCATAAATGCCCCAGGGATGGGAACCCCCGCTTTAATAAGCTGTGCACAGATACATCCAATTAAGCCCGCTGTTGCACCAACGGATAAGTCCATTCCGCCGGTAAGTAAAACTGCTGTCAGACCTGAGCTTAATATTAAAAGAACACTGGCTTGTCTGAGTATTGTGATCATATTATTGATTGATCTGAAATTAGGAGCAATGATAGAGGATATGATGATCAGTCCAATTAAACCCAATAGACTATAAAATGATTTGGATCTCTTGATTTCTTCTATAAATTTCGTCATCTTTCTCCTCCTATTCCTTTGTACGGATACGGATTACGGCATCAATAATTATTGCTGCCAGAACAATAGATCCAATAATTGCATTTTGATATATGGATCTGACTCCGATTATATTAAGACCGTTCTTTACGATAGTAATGAGCAGTACACCGAATATGGTACCTGTTACACCGCCTTTTCCTTCCCTAAGAGAGGTTCCTCCTAAAAGAGTAGCGGCTACAGCTTGAAACTCCCAACCTACAGCTACCGTAGGTTGTCCTGATTCTACACGACTAAGTGTTATGATACCTGCGATTCCTGCGATAAAGCCTGCAAATGCGTAAGTCTTTATTAAGCTCTTTACAGGACTGATACCAGCAAGCGACAAGGCTTCTCTATTACCACCCAGACCGATAATATTGGTACCGAACTTTGTCTTTCTAAGCACAAGCCAAACCATAATAAATACTAGAACACATATCCAAACCATCATGGGTATAAATAAAAATGTGGATTCTGCGATAAATCTGTAAATATAGCTTGGAAAATAAATCGATGCACCCGATGTTAGTAATAAGGACACACTGTTAATAATATTTTGCATACCGAAGGTTGCAATAAATGGTAGAATATTACCCTTGGCAACTATAATTCCGTTTACTGTTCCTATTAATGCTGTAAGTATTACAGAGATAGCCATACTGATTAATAAAGGGACACCCCTTTTGGCAAGATAAACTATCATAACAGTAACAAAGCTAACCTGTGCACCTAGAGACAAATCAGTTCCTTGTGTCAGAACAATACAAGTCTGTGCAAATGCCAAAATCATTAGAGGTGTAGCTTGAATTAGAATATTTCGAAAGTTTGATAAGGAGAGATAATTTGGTGATGACAGACTGAATATAACAATAATTAATATAAGCATCCAGGAAACAGGTGGTAAAGCTTTTAATCTTAATCTCATACTATTCATTCCGCTTACCTCCTACACCTAAGCCCAGCATCTTGCTACCAATCTGCTCGGTTGTAAATTCTCCTCGCTTACATTCTTCTACCATGCGACCCTCATGCATAACATATATTCTGTCACTCATTCCAATAACCTCTGGAAGCTCTGAAGATATCATCAAAATAGCCTTTCCCTTGGCCGCGAGCTGATCCATCAGCTTATAGATTTCCATTTTTGCACCTACGTCAATACCTCTTGTGGGCTCGTCAAAAATAATTATCTGCGGATCAAAATTTAACCATTTTGCCAGAACAACCTTCTGTTGATTACCACCCGAAAGATACTTACATTGCTTATTAACACTGGTGGTAACAATACGTAGCTGTTCAACATTTTGTTTAGCTATTCCATTAATTTTCTTGTTATTTATAAAAAATCTCGGGAAAAATTTTTTTAGACTTACTGAGATAGTGTTTAATGCAATTGCTTCGCCTAAGGCAAGTCCTTGCTTTTTGCGGTCCTCACTTACAAGACCTATACCATGCTTTACTGCATTTACAGGGGACTTGGGAATGATTTCTTCGCCATCCACATATACCTTCCCTGATTTAATGGGATTAATACCATAGATAAGCTGCGCAAGTTCTGTCCGTCCTGATCCCACTAATCCTGCAATACCAACGATTTCTCCTCTATTTACAAAAATGTCTGCGCCTTTAACCTTACCTGTATAGTCAGATAGGTTCTCTGTTCTTAGTGCTTCTCCTGAATGCTGGTTATCTGTTCGTACATACACTTGTGACACATCTCTACCCACCATCATATTAATGAGTTCAGTCTCACTACAATCATTAATTCCTATAGTAGAAATCTTCTTACCGTCTCTTAATACCGTAATCCTGTCACCGATCTTCGGAAATTCCTCCATACGATGTGATACATATACGATACCGATCCCTTCCCTTTTTAATCTGTGAATTTGAGCAAATAATGATTCTGCCTCACGCTCAGATAATGCCGAGGTTGGTTCATCAAAAATAATTACTCTCGGCTTATAGGAAAGTGCCTTTGCAATTTCTACCATCTGTTGCTCCGCAACACTAAGTTTTTTAACAGGGCTTTTTACATTTATATATTCACAATTAAGCGATTTTAGTAAAGCTGCTGCTTCTTCTTCCATTTTCTTGTGATTAACAAATCCAAGTTTAGTTCTATGTTCGCGATTTAAAAATATGTTCTGGGCTACGTTAAGATAAGGTACAAGAGTAAATTCTTGATATACTGCAACAATACCCTTAGCGATAGCATCCTTTGTACCGGAGACCTCCATCCGTTCTCCTTCAAAGAACACCTCTCCTTCTTCCTGTCTGTATGCCCCTAATATAACTTTTGCTAATGTACTTTTTCCCGCACCGTTTTCTCCAACCAATATATGCACTTCACCAGCCTGTAGATCAAAGTCCACATTATCAAGTGCCTTCATGCCCGGAAATAACTTTGTGATTTTTTGCGCGGTCAAAATTGTCTTCCCCATAGTTTCACCTCTTTTGGTTGGTCGCTTTTAATTAGTGGTTGGCTGCCTAAGCGGCAGCCAAGCCACCAAATAACAAGAAGCTAATATTACAAATAAAGATTATTGAACTATCTTCCACCAAGCGATACTATCTTTGTATTCAGCAACTGTATCTGCATTGATTAAAGGCTGGTCCGCTGCGGATGGAAATGGCACGAATGCACTGGTAGGTACGCTTCCATCGTTAAGATTCAAAACAGCATATGCAGCTGCTACAAATCCTGAACCGTAAGGATCTGTATTATATGTAACATACATATCACCAGACTCAACAGCTGAAGTTGCGTCGGCACTTCCGTCAAAACCACCAACTAATACATTATCCATTCCTGCTGCCTTAAGTGCCTGAACAGCTCCGAGTGCACTTTCGTCATTCATACCGATGATAGCATTAACATCAGTGTGCTTCTGAATTAAGTTTTCAGTAACCTGCATGCCCTCTGTACGCTTAAAGTTAGCTGTCTGAGATGCAACTACATTAATATCAGGATATTGATCAAATACAGAGTTAATTCCGTTAAGTCTCTCAATTGCGTTAGCTGCTCCGGGAGGTCCCTCCAGGATGATAACATTGCCCTTATAATCTAAAGCTTTAGCTATCTCTTCTGCAATAACTTCTCCGGTCTCCTTGTAGTTAACGCCGGTTCTTAAGAATGTGTCCTCTGCTGCAGGTGTTCCAATTGTAAGTACTAATATGCCGGCTTCTTCTGCTTTTCTTACACCGGGCATAATTCCGTTTGAGTCAGCACAATGAACGATTATTGCATTCATTCCCTGCTGAATCATATCTTCCATAATCTTAACCTGTTCTTCAACGCTATCTGCGGTTGCAGGTGCCTGAGTAACAGCTTCAAATCCCATAACCTCGCCAGCCTTCATAACTCCTTGAGACTGTGAAATCATATATGGATTTGTCGTATTTTTAGCAATGAAGCCTATTTTGTATGTTCCGGTTGCTTTTACATCAGTTTTAACAACAGCTCCAATACCTGTTACCGGAATCTCGGTAACTACTTTAGGCTCTGATGATTTTTCATCGACTTTTTTTGTATCATCCTTTTTAGTTTCGTTCTTCTTAGTGTCCTCAACCTTATTGTCATTCTTGCCCTTCTGTTCAGGAGCACTACATGCGGCTAATACCATACTTGTTATCAATACTAATGCAATAACAAGCATCATTTTTGAAGACTTTCTCTTCATTTTGCTACCTCCTTAGACTTTCTCCTTTTTTTATCCATCCTGTTTTTAAGTTTGGATATTGGATACAATATATTAATTGCAGGTTTATAATACCATCTTAATATTGCTTTGTCAACATCTTGTATAATTTTTTTTTACATAAAAGATATTTTTTATACATTTTGCTTGCAGCGCTTGTTAAACAACGTCAAAAAGACCAAAACTTATGGTTATTATACCTTTAGCTTGGTCTGTTTAACATAATGAATGACTTAATTAAATTATATTATGAACTTTATATTTTAAATTTATCTATATGCGTTGTCAGCTCTAGTACCAAGTTATCCACATCTAAACCAACTCCGCTTATAGTATCCATAGCCGCTAATACTTCCTCTGTAGTCGCCGATGCCTCTTGTGTGCTTGCTGCATTCTCTTCGGCAATTGCCGTAAGATTTGTAACAACATCCATAACATTAGCTCGACTTTCTTCCATCTGTCTACTTACAATATCCATTGTTTCTATCTCTTTATTAGCTTGCTCAACAGAAGCTGTAATGATGGAATACTTTTCTTTTGTTTCTTCAACACTCTTTGCTTGTGTTAGTACATAATCACGGGTAATATTACTTTGCTTATCAGCATCAGATATATTGCTACTAAGGTCTTCAAGCATGTTATCAATTATTTTTGTAGATGATGCAGATTGTTCTGCCAACCTTTTAATTTCTTCAGCTACTACAGCAAACCCTTTACCTGCTTCCCCTGCTCTGGATGCTTCAATAGATGCATTTAATGCCAGAAGATTAGTCTGTCTAGCAATATCTGAAATAATACGACTTGCCTCGCCAATTTTGCTAGCACTATTGCTGGTTGCATGTATAATATTAAATATTGAATCAAAGGCTTTTTGATTTTTCTTAGTAATATCATCCAAGTGATTTACAGTATCCATACCTTCTTGACTTGCTGACTTTATCTGATAGCTTGTACTCAACAGCGTCTTTGCACTTTCTGCATTCTTTATAATTACTTCTCCAAGTGAATTTAGCTCATTCGATAGATTTTCAGAGTCCTCTGCTTGTTGTCCCGCACCATCAGCAATATCTTCTACTGTCTTTGCTATCTCATTCATGGAATAATTAACTTCCTTTGAATTTGATGTCATGATGGATGAAGATTGCTTAAGTTTTGATGAAATGGTTTTCAAGGTGGCAATGACATCCTTCTGAACCCTAATTACAGTAGAAATTGAATTTGACAGTATACCTAATTCATCTTTACTGTTTGTATTGTGTGGCTCAAAGGTTAAATCGCCTTCTGCAAGAGCTTGCATATTCGAGGTAAGCTTTTTTATGTTCTTTCTTAAATAATCAATAATAAAATAGGATACTATTGATATATAAATAATGCATAGTATGATAGCTACAGTTGCCATTCCTATGCTACGCTTAACGGAAGATTGAATTTCTTCTGTGGTATAGCTGCCATACTCATCTAAGAGCTCATTCATCAGTTTCAAATCATTTCTAGTCTTATCAAATGCCAAAGAGCGATTATTTAGATCACCTATACCGGTTTCTAAATTATACGCTGCCCTCCATCCCGCAAAATGTATAGAAAAATTATCATAGAGCTCTGTAAAGTTCATCTGCTCTAAAGAGTGTACAAATTCTTTACGAAGATATTCAAGGCCTTCAATATTCTTATATGCCGCATTCATTCCTGCCAAGATTTGATCGATTTTTTCATCATATGCATCAATCAGCCCTTCAAAGGTATCGTCATCCACTTGGTCCTTGGTTAAAATCGCTTCTTTTTCTATCATTACAGCATGATAATAATCCCTATCTGCATTTAATATTAAATTAGAAGTTTTTCCGACTATTTCATAAAATGTCTCTTTGGAATCTAGTAGTATCTTGTTTTGTTGATAAGCAGACTGTACCGCTAGGATGATAAGTGCTAATATTGCCGGCATAATCATTATCCATAGCTTTATTGCTACTTTCCTATTGCGTATTATTGTCATTTTGTAGACCCACCTTATAATATTATTTATGTATTGGATATTGGATAATGGATATTGTACCACTTAAGGCCCTATGAAGCAACCATTTTTTTCTATTAAAATTTAATTTGCGATTTTTATTCGATAGGATATTCATAAAGGTTATTCAAAAAATTATTCTCACACTTGCAAAACATAATAAAAAGGTTTATAATTGGCTAGAATCTATATATAAATCAGCGATGATAAAAGCTACGATTTATGAGCTTCTACAGAGAGCCGATGTTAGGTGCGAATCGGTGTTGGTCTAAGTCCTTCCACTTTTGGAGCTGTTGGCGATGAGCCAAAGATTGGTACCCTTTAGAGTACCTTCGAGTGGCCGGTTGACTCCGGCAATTTGGGTGGCAACGCGGAACCTTCCGTCCCATTATATTGGGATTGAAGGCTTTTTTTATTGGTACAAAAATAATATGAAAATAATAATATTTAAATAGGAGGAAATATCCCATGCTAGATTTAAAATTTGTAAGAGAGAATCCCGAAATTGTAAAACAAAATATCCGGAATAAATTCCAGGATCATAAGCTTGAATTGGTTGATGAGGTTATTGCCCTTGATCTCGAGAACCGTAATGCAAAGCAAGAGGCCGATAATCTTAGATATGAACGCAATACCATATCCAAGCAAATAGGTGGTTTGATGTCACAGGGAAAAAAAGAAGAAGCTATGGAGCTTAAGAATAAGGTTACTGAACAGTCAGACCGCTTGAAGGCTCTTGAAGAAATGGAAGCCGAGCTTGGCGAAAAAATCACTCAGATTATGATGACTATACCGAATATAATAGATCCAAGTGTTCCTATCGGTAAGGATGATAGCGAAAATGTAGAAGTAATGCGCTACGGCGAGCCGGTGGTTCCCGATTTTGATATACCTTATCACATCGACATTATGGAAAGCTTAAATGGTATAGACTTAGACAGTGCCAGAAGAGTAGCGGGCAACGGTTTTTATTATCTTATGGGAGATATCGCAAGGCTTCATTCTGCTGTTATATCCTATGCCCGTGATTTTATGATCGATCGAGGTTTTACTTATTGTATCCCGCCTTTTATGATTCGAAGCGAGGTAGTTACAGGTGTTATGAGCTTTGCCGAGATGGATGCTATGATGTATAAGATTGAAGGTGAGGATCTATATCTGATAGGTACCAGCGAACATTCTATGATTGGTAAATTTATAGATGCAATAATACCGGAGGATACCCTTCCCCAGACTCTTACCAGCTATTCACCATGTTTTCGTAAGGAAAAAGGTGCTCACGGACTCGAGGAAAGAGGAGTATACCGAATTCATCAATTTGAAAAGCAGGAGATGATTGTTGTTTGTAAACCAGAGGACAGCATGATGTGGTATGAGAAGCTATGGCAAAATACCGTGGACTTATTCCGTACTCTGGATATACCGGTTAGGACATTAGAATGCTGCTCAGGTGATCTAGCAGATTTAAAGGTAAAATCCGTGGACGTAGAGGCATGGTCTCCTAGGCAGCAAAAATATTTTGAGATTGGAAGCTGCTCTAATCTAGGAGATGCACAGGCAAGAAGACTTAAGATTCGCGTTGTAGGTGAGGATGCTAAATACTTTGCTCATACCCTTAACAATACTGTGGTTGCACCTCCCAGAATGCTTATAGCTTTCTTAGAAAACAACTTAAACGCAGACGGTTCAGT
>SHOH01000006.1:0-11281 GCA_004294845.1 Anaerolineaceae bacterium | reverse complement strand
C
Source organism: Anaerolineaceae bacterium (assembly GCA_004294845.1). Taxonomy (GTDB): domain Bacteria; phylum Bacillota; class Clostridia; order Lachnospirales; family Lachnospiraceae; genus Mobilitalea. The sequence continues at coordinate 11,280 of SHOH01000006.1, read as the reverse complement.
TCCCAGAATGCTTATAGCTTTCTTAGAAAACAACTTAAACGCAGACGGTTCAGTAAATATTCCTGCTGCCCTACAGCCTTATATGGGCGGAAAAACCATAATTAAATAGGTTTTAAAATAGGTTCGAGAGCATAAAGCCCTAAGTGGTATCGCTAAAGAAATCTTATAAGGCAATCGAACCCATGCTTCGATTTCAATGTATAAGAGCTTCTAATACATTTCCATAGGCGCACGGGTTCAACTACCTTATAGAGATTTCTTATATGATATCATTATCGGCTTTATGCCTTCGAACCTTTTATGTGTTGCTGTAAGTTATATTATTTCTTATCCTCCTTTAGCCTTCTTTCCTCAGTAAATCTCATTGTCTTTAGATCACGGGTATATACATTACCTTTTGTTAAGTCAGGTATAGTTACCTCATCTATTAATTCACCATTCAAGTATAGGGCCACTGTCTCGCCATCCTTAAGATTAAAGCCCGCTCGAATCATTTTGCTGGTCGGGATTTCCTGATTGCTTTCTCCTAGAATTGTAAGGCTTTCACCGCTTCTTAATTGTCTCATGGGAAGTATAAGCTTGCCTGGTTCATCTCTATCATCGGTAATTGAATAGCCAAGTAAAGATACATCGTCCTTATAGGGATTATGAAGAATTATATAATCATTATCCCCGTCCGAACAGACTTCACTAATAATTATTTTAGGGTTTTCTGCTTTTTTCTTGAACTCACAAGCCACTTCGACTTTTCCGTCATTAATATAGGAAGAGTTAATAGCAAGTTCAAAGTCATTTACTATTTCGCCATTAACAATCCAGTGACTAAACTCCTCCCCTGCCGGGACAATAGCGGTTATCAAGGTATCGTAGTCAGGATAATAGCTTCCGCTAAAATTAGAAAACACTTCAATATTATTAATTCTTACTCCGGCACCTCTTACCGGCTTTACATTAAGCTCATATATCTCACCTAGCTTAAAAACTGCTTGGTATTTCTCCAGAGTATAATTTACTCTCTCGGCGGCGTAATATTTGAGATCCTCTACCCGTCCGGGAAGCTGATCCTTCCTAACCCAATCAGCTATGAGATTCTTATCATACATCCGATTCTGTTCATTTAGACGGGATGCATGCATCTGATATAAAACCTTACTCAAATTATCTGATGAAAAAGCTCCGTTAATTAAGTCTAGGGTTCTCTTTACAAAATATTCTTTACAATCATCTCTTTGTATAAGCTTACTAAACAAAGGACTTTCTCTACTGATCTTTCCGGATGTGGTTATATATTTCCTAATATTATCTATCCAGGGACCTGTTCCATATATACCAGAGCTAAAATCAAGGTCGTGTAGAAGATATCTCCATTTACCGTCAAATGGAGCTTCTCCATATTCTTCCCCTTCTGCCGCAAAATAACGATAAGTCTTATAATTATTATGAGGCCAATCCTCGTTTCCTATATGAATCTGAAGTGCATAATATTCCAGATAGTTTTCCACATCAATTACTTTGCGCAGTTGATTATACACAAAATCGTCGGTCAAATCCCTATATGCATATGAATAAGCATTCTCATAATCCTTGATAGCATAGTCGTTATCTCCGTCCTCATCTGCTTTCTTATAGGTTTCTCCACCTTCCAATATTTCAAAGTTTCCGGTATATTCACCATAATGCTGTTCAAAATATTCGTCACAATATACCTCATGAAGCCATAGATGACCCCTATATTCCCCATTTATAAAGAGTGCCAAAGGGCGCACTGCCTGATAATCCCTAAAGCCCGCCTGACCTGCCAGAGTATGGAACAACTCATCCCTAATAAAAGCAAAACCGTTATCATTACCTGTATTTCTAAGCACCAGCCTCTTAAAAGCGCTTATAATGGTACCGTCTCCACTGGCAACCTTTTTATCTGGGAAAAATTCATAGCGAATCTTGTTATTAACTTCATCATATGATCTTCTGGCAAATATCTTTAGTGATTTCTGATTATTAGCTCTTGACCAGCCGCCATACACACGAATTCCTGCATTTTGACTGGCGACTACAGTTCCGTCCGGCTCAAAAATCTCAAGATATACTTCCCTCTCACTTTCTCTGCCACGAATATTAAAATTGGCAGGGTCTGGTGGATCAATATTTTTATGTGGGTTATTCTTGACAAAATCATCCCTTAGCTTTCCAGGTATTAAAATTCCGTATTCATAATCATAAAGATTATAAGGATCGCTTGTGATAGAAAATATCAAGGTATTAAAGCGCCTGTGAACATCCTTACCGACAAAATAAGTATGTACGATAGTATCGGTCTCGCTACCATCCTCATAATATCCTTTGGCTTTAATTGAGTATACGTTTGTTTGCGATACCGATCTCAATTCAATATTGTCCCGATAAAGACTTGCTGTTTTATCAGGATCCGACCCATCCATTGTATAATAAATATCGCAGGGTTTATCTCTTTCGATCTCAATATGTACTGTATCACTATAGAAATAATCCTGCTGTACAAATGCTATAGCTGGAACCTCATTATTAATATGCTGGTCTATATTATCAGGTTGATCATCATTATCAGATTGCTTTTCAATGTCAGTCTCAGTATCCTCATTGATTATATCGATTATTCCCCCAACATCCTCTAAAGAAGTATCGGACTTATTCCCACAGGCACTAAGAAAAAGCGTGCCTACTAAAACTATGACTATATAGATAATTTTATTTAAATTTCTTGACACAAAAATCCCCCTTTAAAGTCCTTCATGATACAAATATTATCATACCATGTATTTTATAAAAATAAAACAATACTAGACTAAAGATAAGGGGGAATTCATAATATATTTAGTTTTTTCCTTGCTGCTTATCACCTTTATTGGTTGCTTCAGACTTATTACTGTTGTCATATTTGGTATATAATTTCTTATCCTTTTCCTTTCTATACCTTTGATTCGATTGTTTGCTCATATAATCCCATTATAAACTTACAAATATCGGTTCATGCTTTATCGAAGGAATAAGTTTATCTAGCAAATCCTCGGTTCTGAGTTTGATGCTGGAGGTGTTGATGCAGGGATGGCATGCCAGATACGATTCCTTAATCAAATCCTCATCTATGATTAGCTGAACCCGCATCTCCTTGTCATTCATAAGACCCATGACACTTACCGAGCCCGGGGTAATATCCATGAAGCGCTCCATATCCTCATAGGATCCAAAGGATAGTCTTGCGCTAGCAATTTGCTTTGATAAATCCTTGGTCTTAAACTTTTTTTCTCCAGGCATTAATAAAAGATAGAATTTGGTCTTCTGAGCATTACATAAGAATAGATTCTTACACATTGATACCTTAAGTGCCTCATCAACACCTATGCACGCCTCCATGGTCTCTAATGGTTCATGGTCTACGCGGTGATAATCGATTCCAAGGCTATCTAATAAATCATATGTTCTAAGCTCTTTATCAAGCCTTCCCGTAGTATCATTTGGTCTTCCTAAGTGTACAATATATTCCATTATTCTATTCCCTTCCTTATTGTATAAGTAAACTTTGAGCTTACCACAAGTGTAAGCTCTCTTTTCTTAATTAGCCACTAATCTATATATAGCATTAGTTCTGGTTAGGATATTCTCACCAACCATTTCCCTTCTTAAGGTACAAAAATCATCATGAAAGTCAGCGATAATAATATTAACCTCTCGCTCAGTATACTCTCGCTCCGGTTGAAATGCTTTAGCTATTTCCTCTAATATAATCAACCTCTTCTTCCTTTGAGCAGGGATATTCTTAAGCTTACCATACTCAAAGAAGTTTTCAATCACCTTTTTACGATAATTATCCTCTCGCTCTTTCTGAAGATCAGCCTCCGTGGACTCCTCTTTAATAATATCAAGGATAGATGCCTTGAAAACCTCTTTATTGATGCTATATATATTATAGTACTGTTCCTTTCTTGATGTAACGGCATTAGCGTCCTCAAGCTTCTTTAGATGAAATGAAATGGTTGACGGTGCTAGATCTAGTCTCTCTGCCAGTAACTCCACATACATATCCTCATGGATTAAGGACTTAAGAATCTGAAGCCTTGATTTATCGGAAAGACATTTGAACAATTTAATTACATTATCTTCAGCCATATTATTCCCTCCCGAGTTCATCAAACATAGCTATGAATCGCTCTTTAAGCTCCACGGCTACTGCCAGCTTATGCTCCTCAATTACCTGTTTCGTGGTGTCTCCATGCTCTATGGCTTTATCAAGAGATATCTTCCAATTATCCGGGATAGTCTCAAAACGTTGCAGAAATCCGCCATATATGCTGATATCCTTAATTCCCGCCAAATCCTTTCCCTCGAGCTGCTTGATATCGCTCAGAAATAGTGTTTTGAATACCTCGTAAATATTGGACTTAACCTTCTCCAGATCTGCCTCATCCTTGCGATCGTCTGCTTTATACTGTTCACCCACAATATTATGCTCGGCAATCCTTTCATCAATAAATGAAATATACTTTTCTTCTAATGCTCTCATACCAATTCCTCTTTCTATAATTATTTATTAATCTGAAATTTAATACAACTATATCATTGAAATCAGTATGTGTCAATCTATTTTTATATATATCTAATCATATTTTTCGTATCCAACAAATCAGTATAATAAAAACTTTTATTCAATAGACTAAAAGTTGTCTTTACTAATTCATCAATGCTAACCTAAAATGAGAGGAACATTGGGTTTAACTCTTAAAAAGGCTGCCGGCTCACGCCGACAGCCTTTTTAAACATTTTCATCATCTTCTGATCAGTAAAACCGAAAGGTCATTGACGTTCGTTCCGGTAGGTCCCGTAACAATCAGTCCGTCACAGGCTTGTAGTGCATGATAGGCATCGTTGTTATCCAACATGCCCTCAAGATCAATTCCCTTGTCAGCCAGCATTTTCTTCGTATTGCCGTCTACATAGCCGCCGGCTGCATCTGTTGGCCCATCGGTTCCATCGGAACCGACGGAAAAAACTGCAGTATCTTTAAGCCCTTCTATCCCGATCGCCGCTGAGAGTGCCAGCTCCTGGTTTCTTCCGCCCTTCCCTGTTCCCTTAAGATGTACCACGGTCTCACCGCCTGCAATAAATGCCAATGATTTTTCGGTATTCTCATGGTACTTTGCGATGGAAGCAAGGAAGCTACCGGCATCCCGGGCTTCGCAGCTTAAGCTGGCTGTCAATATAACAGGTTCATAACCCATCTCCCTGCAGATCTTTTCTGCTGTAATGCACAGCTGGGTAACACTGCCGGTAATCTTCGTGGAGACATTGGATAAGGTACTTGGACTTTCTATACGCAGTAATTCTTCTATCTCTTTTGGGATTGTCAGATTATATTTTCTTATAATCCCTAAGGCCTGTTCACTGGTGGAGCTATCCGGATAAGCCGGCCCAGAAGCAATCATGTCTAGAGGATCTCCGATGATGTCTGACAGGACCACAGAAAACACCTTTGCAGGCTCACAGAGCTTGGCAAATTTACCTCCTTTGACTGCCGACAGCCTCTTGCGGATGGTATTCATCTCGACAATATTGGCACCGGAAGCAAGTAATTGCTTGGTCAGATTCTCCAGCATCTCAGTTGAAATTAACGGCTTCTCAAAGAGTGCCGATCCGCCGCCAGAAATCAAAAAAAGTACTTTATCCTTCTCTGAAAGACCACTCACCAGCTGAATTGCTGTTTCTGTTGCTTCAAAGGAGTTTGCATCCGGTACCGGATGTCCGGCCTCAAAGATTCGGATACGGGGCAGATCTCCTTTTGAATGGTCATACTTCGTGATTACAACGCCGTCATCTATCCGATCCCCCAGAAAATCGCAGGCAGCCTTAGTCATGGACCAGGCTGCTTTGCCGATGGCGACAAGCACAAGTCTTCCTCCAGAGAAGTCTTCCCCTTCTAAAGCTTTTTTTACAGCAGTATCAGGAAGTGCAGCTGTAATTGCAGCATCAAAAATTCGCTGTGCATCATCTCTAAGCTTCATGTCATTCCTCCTTACCTTAACTGCTTAGTTATAATAATATTTATGAAAGGCGCCAAAGCTTATACCCTGGCGCCTTAAACTTTGAACCCTGTTACCTAAAAATGAAATATAAAACATAAGCATTAATAATTGCAGCAATACCTATGAAAAGGGTACCCAAAGTCTGCGTCTTATATCCATCCTCTACTTTCATTTCACCAAAGTTAGTTACAACCCAGAAATAGCTGTCATTAGCATGGGACACCGTCATAGCGCCTGCACCGATGGCAATTACGGTAAGTGCTGCAAGGGTTGGTGTACCAAGCCCGATCGTGGATAGCATAGGAGCCAAAATACCGGCGGTAGTAGTGATAGCCACCGTTGAGGATCCCTGTGCTGTTTTTAAGATAGCAGCCAACAGGAACGGGAACAATAAGCCAAGTGCAGAAAGTGCTGTTGAATTCTCTTTAATGAAATCAACCATCTGTGAATTGGCAATAACAGTACCGAGAACACCACCTGCTGCCGTAATGAACAGGATTGGTCCGGTAATCTTAAGCGTATCATTGGTTATTTCATAGAAGTCTTTCATCTTTTTCTGGCTCGCCAAAATAAATATACCAAAGATAACGCCAACTGCGATAGCTATGATCGGAGTTCCAAGGAAAGAGATTATATCAACTTTAATTTTTGCCATAGCAAGGGCTGATGAAAGTCCCATAAGTATAATAGGAACAATTATAGGTGCAAAGGAAAGGAATGCGTTTGGAAGCTTTCCATAGCTGGCAACTAGCTCTTCATAAGTTTGGACAACTTCTGTACCATTGTCGCTCGCTTCATCGTTTGCTTTTACCTTCTTGCCAACCATTTTTGCAAAGATATAACCTACAATTAAGGGAAGTATGGAAGCTGCTGCTCCAAAGCCCATTACATACAGAAGGTTTGTCTCTTGCCCAAGACCTTCGTAAAGTGTGTTTGCTGCTGCAATCGGACCAGGTGTTGGCGGAATAAAGCAATGGGAAATATAGAGTCCCAAAGAAAGTGCTACTGTGCTAGCAACAGATGATTTCATCGTGCGTTTTACCAAAGCTTTTCGAATCGGGTTAAGAATAACAAAACCACTGTCACAGAAAACCGGAATGGATACAATCCAACCCATGATCAGCATAGCTAATTCCGGGTTTTTCTTACCAACCAGACGAACTACACAGTCTGCCATCTTTAGTGCGGCTCCTGTCTTCTCCAGCAAGGTACCAATCAGTGCACCTAAGATAATAACAATACCGATACTCTTGAAGGTATTACTGAAGCCTGTGCCGATAACGCCCGGAATATCGACCAGGGGAATTCCTGCCACAATAGCAAAAATCAGAGAAATGGTCATTATGGATAGGAACGGATGGATCTTCAGCTTAGAAATTGCATAAATCATTAGTGCTATTGCAATTATAAAAGCAATAATAAGTGGGAAACCTGTCATAAATAACTCCTCCTTTATATTTTTAGGACATTTTTTGACTACACCCCATAAAATATCCATAAAAACATTATAAAATATTTCTAAATTAATTACAATGTTACTCATAACATTAAGCACAAGTAAATTTAGTTATGTGTAACATGTGGTTATAAAGAAGGAGCTATTACATATTAGCCCAATTGATTTTAGTTTATATGCGCCTCTGTATACTTGTACGTCGATTTTGTTTTAATTGTATGCTGAGTTTACTATGAGTTGGTTCCATCATCAGGTGGTGCCATCAGGAGTTCTTCATGCTTTCGAAGATGTCCCGATAGAAATAGATTGCTATATAAAAAAGAGAGGAATGTCTTATAGACCTGGGATCATATCCGGTACGTTCAGCAATCTTGCGAAGCTTTGATTGAAGGGTATTCTTATGTATAAAGAGATGGTCCGCCGTTTTATTAATGGAGCCCTCCTGATCGTAATAAATCTCCAGAAGAACCATTAACTCGCGGATCTCCTCATCGGTAAAGCCTTTGAATACTCTATGGATAAATTCCTGCTTGCTAAGCTCGCTGATTTCATCGGTAAATACCTCCATACTAAGGTCATCATAAAACCTAATATCCCTCTTATGGGTTCTCATACAGGAATGATTTGCCTTCTGTGCCCGAATTACAGCATTCTGTATATATTTGAAACTATCAGTCATGCTGTCAATACCTATGGCCACCTTAACCGGATACTCCTCCTCGACCTGCTTCTTTATTTCCTTAGCTAAAAACTCTACACACTCATCTGTAACCTCCGTTACAGCACATACCAAGGCTGAACCGGATTTATAATAAAGATTTAAAGGATCAATGCTGGTTACTCTTTTTCTTAAGTATTTTTCAGCCTGTTCAAAAATCTGCATCGTTTGTAAGTCGGTTCCGCTTTCTTCTTGATATAGACTGCACACAAGAATCCTTCTGGGTACGGTAATATCAAAGCCAAGGATTTTTCCCCTTTCAACAAAATCATTGGTTATATTCTTTGCTTCACCACTCAGCCATTCTGCCAGATAACGGTTGCATATATTATCTCGAAGCTGTTTCTGCTCAACGGAATAAGCATTTTCAAGTAGTATCTCCGTCATACGCTTGATAATCAGGGCATTTTGCGCAATTTCCTCGTATTTACCGGTAATTCCGATTACCCCTACAATATAGTTTTGCAGCTTTAGTGGATAATTGATACCCTGGAGCGCACCGCCAAACTCCCCATCATAACGCACGGTGACCTCATCCACTTGTTTTTGAATAATCCGGTATGCCCCTTCGTGGAACGTACCGATTCTGGAGGGGTTCGAGCTGGCGATGATAATTCCCTTCTCATTCATAATATTAATTTTCATCGGTATGACCGAGTTTACTTCCTGTACGATATTGGATGCAATATGAGTAGATAATAGCATAGCTGACCTCCCCGACTGCTCGAACCATTTTTCTTGTTTGCTTAAACCTGTCTCTATAGTTAAACGTGCTAAGACACAGTCTGTTTGGTATATTATAACATAGGTTGTAATCCATGGCTATAAACATGATTTTTGCAACGAAAAAGGAACCAAACCGTAAAGTTTGATTCCTCATCTTATAGTGCAGTCGGCGGGACTTGAACCCGCACAAGCGCAATGCTCACTAGATCCTTAGTCTAGCGCGTATGCCAATTCCGCCACGGCTGCATATATATAATTCGTTCGGAAGGTTATTACCCGCGAACGAATTATATTATAGCAATGTTTATGATAAAAAGCAATAAAAACTTTATGGAATAATTAAGGTGGCTTCTGGAATAATTAAGGTGGCTTCTATGGAATAATTAAGGTGGCTTATTCCTTCTAGGATACCACTTCTTATAAACTTCTCTTATTTGCTCTTCTTCCTGATAAAAGAATCAAATGCATCTCTCATGGCAGGATTATTAATCATTTTACCGTAATAATCAAATCTGGAGCCATGACATGGGCAATCCCAAGTCATTTCATTCTGATTCCACTCCAGCTTGCAACCCAGATGAGGGCATTTTGTGGTTACAAAATAATATTTGTCATCTTTATCGCGATAGACTCCTATCCTTTGGCCGCTGTGACGGATGACGCCAGCCTTCCCCTTCTCAATATCCTTAAGCTTGTCATGGGGAATCTTTAAATGCTCTGATAAAAGGCTGATGGTAATGATAGCAGCATCCTTTAATAATACACGACTTCCGGACAGCATCAATCTTCTGGGAATGAATACCTTGCGATATTCATTATCCTTGCCTGTAATCATATCGCTGATAATCATAGCGGATACCATGGAGCTTGTCATTCCCCATTTGTTAAATCCTGTTGCCACATATATATTAGGTGTTCTGACTGAGTATTTCCCAATATAGGGAACAGAATCCGGTGTTATGCAGTCCTGAGCAGACCAGGTATATTTAACACTTGAATTCGGATACCATCTCTTTGCTGCTTTCTCTATATTTTCATAAGAATTAATCGGTTTATACTGGCCGGTTCTGTGATAGCCTCCACCAAGAATCAGGTAGTCCTTATATTTTCTAAATGTAAAGCCGTTCTGATCTGCATCCAAATACATACCATAAAAGTCGTCCTTAGCCTTACCGCATCCTTCAAGAGCTGTCAGATAGGAACGCTCCTGGTGTAGTCTTATAAAATAATACCCCGGGACATTTATAAATGGATAATGAGTAGCTATAACCACCTTCTTTGCCTTAACACTTCCCTTAAAGGAAGGGTTAAGGCCGGATTCTGTCATTATGAGACCGTTCTTATTAATCTGGGTCACACGGGTATTCTCATATATTTTTAACGTGCTTGCCACTTTATCAAGGAATTTAAGCGGATGAAACTGCGCTTGGTTATCAAACCTAATAGCAGCTTTAACCTTAAATGGCAGGGTTGTCTCCTTAGTAAATACAGCCGGAAGCCCCAGCTTTAATGCTGCATCAACCTCCTGCCTAATCTTCTGCTCATCGTCTAGGGTATATATATAACTAGGCAAGACTTCATAATCGCAATCAACCTGAAGATTCTTTATTATTTGCTGATATTTATCAATAGCCAGTTGATTTGCCGTGGCATACTCCCAGGCTCTTTGCTCTCCCTTATATGTTAGGAGCTTTTTATATATTAAACTATGCTGAGAGGTTATCTTAGCTGTGGTATTCTTCGTAATACCACCACCGACTTTTCTGCATTCCAGTACAACAACCTGTACACCCTTCTGTTGCAGAAGATATGCTATCAGTACTCCTGCCATACCTCCTCCGATAACAGCTACCTCGGTAGAGATTTCGCCCTTAAGACTAGGCCTTATTGTCTCGCTAAGCGAATTATTATCTCCGTCTTCACTATGACGGTATTGCTTCTGAATCCATAAGGATTCTCCTCGCTCTATTCCTTCTTCTTTAAATGTTCCGTTTTCCTTCCATAGAATTCCCATTTCATTCACCTCAAGGATATATTAAACAAATATCATACAATTTATACCCTGTTTATAATAAACTTGATAGTCCACCAAAAATTATAAAAAAATTGATATCATTTCTTTGGGATGGTATAATTATCCTATGTAATATTGATTATGTTACTTATAGTGAGGTGGCATCTATGCCTGAAATAATACATAGTGATAGATGGGTTAAAAAGGCAGAGTCTCCTATGAGCGGGAGGATATAATATGAAGGTACATAAATTTTTAAATCCCCGCAGAATTTCCATTGTGGCATTTTCATTTTCTTTTGCCTATCTGCTTT
>SHOH01000262.1 GCA_004294845.1 Anaerolineaceae bacterium | reverse complement strand
TATTGGTATTTGTTTTTGAAGGAGAAATAATGCGGAGGTATTCATCACTCATTATTTTCGAGTATAAAAGAAAATTACTATATTTGAGCCAATATTTTCGAGTGTAAAAGAATATTTACACCTTTGCATTAAAATATTCGAGTATGGAAGAAAATTTTGAGGCTCTGAAAAAATACAACTTTTGGGATAATAATTATCCGGAACTTGGTTTTCCACGTGATTTATATACTAATAAGATTTATGAATCAACTGGTAACAGGTTGATTAAAGTATTAGTTGGCCAGCGTCGCGTTGGAAAAAGCTACATCCTGCGCCAGATAATCTATCGTTTGATTGAAGGTGGCGTAAATAATAGAAACATAATTTATATCAACAAGGAATTTGCTGATTTCGACTTTATCAAAGATTATAAAGATCTGGATATGCTGATAAAAGTATATCGTGAAGAGCTAAATCCTGAGGGTAAAGTGTGGTTGTTTATTGATGAGATTCAGAATGTGGAAGGATGGGAGCATCTAATAAATTCTTATTCACAGGATTTTGTAGATAGTTATGAAGTGTTTATAAGTGGATCAAACTCCAAGATGCTGTCGGGTGAACTGGCTACTCTTTTATCCGGTCGTTATATTGAATTTCAGATATTCCCTTTTAGTTTTAATGAATATATAGGGATCACTAAGAAGGAAAATTCCAAACAAAGCTATATTAATTATATGGAAAGCGGTGGATTGCCTGAGCTTTTCATGTTGCCAAATGAAGAAACTAAACGCAACTATATTTCTGCTGTAAAAGATACCGTATTATTGCGTGATATAATTCAGAGGCATAATATTAAGGATGCTAAACTACTGGAGGACATATTTGTATATCTAGTAAACAATGCTTCAAATCTGGTTTCTATAACTAATATAGTAAACTACTTTAAGGGTAAAGGACGTAATACAACATATGATACTGTTTCTAACTATATAGGTTATATAGAAGATTCTTTTATCATACACAGGGTTGAGCGTTATGATATTCGTGGAAAGGAGATTTTATCGGGAAATAACAAATACTATATTAATGATCTGTCTTTCAAAAACTATCTTTATCCGGGATTCGGCTATGGTGTGGGCTATAAGCTGGAAAATCTGATTTATCTGGAACTTAGAAGGTCTGGTTATGAAGTATATGTTGGTACTTTCAGAGATAGAGAGATTGATTTTGTCGCAAAAAAAGAGGACAGAGTGGTATATATACAAAGTTCTTATATTCTGACTGATGAGCAGACTATCCAAAGGGAATACTCGCCTTTGGAGTCGGTAGAAGATAATTATGAAAAATTTGTTGTTTCTCTTGATGATATAGCTTTTCCTTCAAATAAAGGTATCCGACACATTCAGGCTTGGAATTTCAGTAATATAATACAATAACTTGGATAAACAGCTAAATTTTATATTGGTTGACAGTATCTGAAAACAGGTTATTGTGTGCTGTGTTATTGTGTGGTGATGAATTTTGATTTGAAAAAGGGAGAAGTACGAGTGGGTACTCCTCC
>SHOH01000261.1 GCA_004294845.1 Anaerolineaceae bacterium | reverse complement strand
CTAACTTTTTTCTATCATTATATAAAATAGGTGGAATCTACACTAACACACCATAATATTGTATCTCACTTTGCCCTACAGACTCTCCTCACATATTATAGCAACATCATATGGCGCAAAGACTGATCCCGCTGTTAGGATATTACCGGTTAATATATCCTCCTTACCCGCTAAAGGCTGTGGAAGTATCAGGTTCTCTCCTGTCAGGTTCATTACAAAGTAATATTTCTTATCCGAAATAGTACGGCAGACAATTTCCAACCCTGTCTCAGCGTCAATCACCGACTTAACATTCGCCAAATCTGTTACCTGATTAAGAACCTTTTCCAGTGCCTTTTCTTCCAACTGTGTTCCAAGATAGAATACGGAACCTTTCCCAAACTCATTTTTTGTAACTACCGGTGAAGCAGAATAAAAATTGCTGGTGTAATCTGCTAGACTAACAGCTCCTTCAAGATGAATGATATCACATAGCAGACTGCAGACATAATCTGTACCATCGGCAAAACGCAGAGTATTATTTTGTTCCGGTGCAAGAGCATCTATTTCCTCAACCCAGATTCCGGCTAAATTACGCAGAGGACCGGGATAACCGCCAAGATGGACATTATCCGACTGATCCACAATTCCACTCATGAAACCGGTGAGCAATATACCGCCATCTTTCACATAGCTTTCCAATGCTTGCTGCATCCCATCCTTAACCATATAAAGAACCGGTGCAATTACAGCCTTATATTTTGAGAAATCCCCATCGACAGGAATTATATCCACAGGTATATTCTTTTCATAGAAATAGCGGTAGTATTGATGAATTTGATCCACATACTTTAAATCCTTGTTAGGCCCGCTGGCATATTCCAATGCCCAGTAATTATCCCAGTCAAAGATAATTCCGATCTGCGCCGGGTTATCTGCTCCAAGAAGTCTGTCTCCAAGAGCTTTAAGTTCCTCACCTAGTTTAGAAACTTCTCTGAACACCCTGGTATTTTCCGTTCCTACATGCCCAATGACAGCACCATGAAATTTTTCACATGCTCCTACCGAGCGGCGTAATTGAAAGAACTGGATGGTATCTGCACCATGCGCCATTGTCTGATAGCTCTGGGCCCGCATTTGCCCAGGCTTTTTCAGTGAATTATAAGGTTGCCAGTTCTGCTGACTGGGAGTCTGTTCCATCAACATAAAAGGCTGTCTTTTTAGTCCACGCATCAGGTCATGACGCATGGCTACCATACTCCAGGGCGTGTTATAGGCAGGGTAATTATCCCAAGATACGATATCCATTTCCTTCGCCCATTTAAAGTAATCTAGGTTTTTATAAGTCCCCATGAGATTCGTAGTAATTACCGCATGAGGCGCGAATCTGCGGACGGCATCCCGTTCCATTTTAAAGTTATTCAGCATGCTGTCAGAATTGAAGCGGCGGTAATCAATTGATATTCCCGCAAAAGCCGTTTTATCATCCCCGATTCCATCACTCAAAGCATTGGGCAGAACGATTTCATCCCAGTAGTAAATGGTATGCCCCCAGAACTCTAA
>SHOH01000005.1:13445-42380 GCA_004294845.1 Anaerolineaceae bacterium | reverse complement strand
ATACAAGAATTCATCTCACGACTAAAGTCACGAGTGTTCTTCTTGTGTTAATAAAGTCAACTAGCTTCTTTGTGATATTAATATTCTGAAAATCTCATTATCCACATATCTTTTTTTTAATTTCATATATTATTGTAGAAATCAAAAGGAGGAATTTTATTATGTATGATAATAATGAGAGACAAAGAGATAATAAGTTTATTATTAATAATAGTCTAACAGTTACGGGAAGAGGCAGTGTGACAGCTATACCGGACATAGCCATAATAAGACTGGGTGTGATGTCCACAGGAGATAATTTGAGTTTTATCCAAGAAGAAAATGCAAGAACAAGCCAAATGATCATAGATGGACTTAGACAGATGGGCGTAGATGATATTAAAACCTATCAATATATTGTCGATAAGCAATATGATTATGAAAATGGAAACAGAATAGACCGCGGTTATTTTGTTCGTAATATATTAGAAATAAGAACCGATATGCTTGATATGACAGGCACCATAATTGATACAGCCGTATCATTAGGTGCCAATTTGATCGAATTAATAACCTTTGAGGTATCTGCTACGGATAATTATTACCTTGAGGCTCTAAACATAGCTCTGCATAAGGCCACTGATAAAGCAAGATCTATAGCAAATGAGTTTGGAGCCATGTTAAATGCTCTTCCTATAAGAATCGTCGAAAATAGTAGCTCTCCGATTCCTATCTCAAGAACTTTTTTTGGAGAGGGTCAATATACCACTCCTATTGAGCCCGGAACAACTCAGATAGAAGCTTCAGTTATATTGGAGTTTACATATTTATAGAATATCTTATGCGAACACATTTCAACATTCATGATATGATAACAAATGCTGAGATACATGCTCTTCGTTAAGGGGCTTACTCAATAGAAAACCTTGTATATAGTCGCATCCGGTTAACCTTAAAAAATCAATTTGTTCCTGATGTTCCACTCCTTCAGCCACTACCTCAATGTCAAGCTGATGAGCCAGATTAATTATATACTTTATAATCTGGTTCATCGTATCATCTTTATCTATTTTATCAATAAATGTTTTGCCAATTTTAAGAATATTAATCGGAAGCATCTGAAGATAATTAATTGAGGCATAGCCTGTTCCAAAATCATCCAATGCTATTCTAATTCCCAATGTTCTTAACTGGGTAATTATCTCGATTATGTGTTCGGGATAAGAAATAAGTACTGATTCGGTAATTTCTAGTTCAAGATATTTTCCGTCAAATCCGGTTTCATCCAGAACATCTTCTATCATCGGCACAAATGAAGGCTCAATCATCTGAACTACAGAAATATTTATAGAAACTACTGTTTTTATCTGATATTTCCTTTGGAATTTCATGAATTTTGTAAGAACCTCTTTTATTATCCATTTCCCCAAATCGATTATCATACCAGTTTCTTCGGCTATGGGTATAAATTGAGCCGGACTGATAGATCCCATACCTGGATATTTCCATCTAGCCAATGCTTCAAAGCCATACAGCATCTTAGTATCACAATGATACATAGGCTGATATACCATATATATTTCATTATTTTTAATAGAATATAATAATCCATTCTCTATTTGAAGCCTTTTTAAAATTTCAAGCTGCATCTCGTATGTATAAAATTGAACATAATTTTTACCTGTGTCTTTTGCTGTATTCATGGCAATATAAGAGCTTCTAAGTAGTGTGGTTACATCCCTACCATCATTAGGATATTCTGCGATACCAAAACTTGCACTTACATAATACGCTTTACCCATAAGGCTTATGGGTTCATTCAGAACCATGCGAAATCCTTCAATATATTCCATTAAGCTGTCATGGTCCATATCATCCTTAATTAATAATGAGAACTCGTCTCCACCCAAATGCCCAAGGATATCCCTATCTTTCTTTAAGTTATTCCATCTATCGGAAACATAACGAAGTATTTCATCACCGACACAATACCCCGCTGTCTCGTTAATCCTCTTAAAATCATCCAAATCAAAATAAATCAGATAGAACTTATCTATATATTCCTTGTCTATCATACGTTCCACTTCGTCCAATACCATTTTTCTGTTAGGAAGTCCCGTAAGGTTATCATAATAGACAAGCTGATGTAGGATCTTTTCATTTTCTTTGCTTATACTCGTAAAGTAATAAATATCATTTAATTGTTTTTTTATGTTATTTATATACCAAAATACCAAAGATATAATTATTACAGAGCTTATTGGAAACAATATAAGCCATTTATTTTCGTTCTCATAAAACAATACAAATACCACGCTACTTAGCAAAAACATAGCTATACATATAATCAAACCAATTCGGTGAATTGGTTTGCCAAATAATATTTTTCTTAATTGTTTGTCGTCGTCAGTATTATGTAACATTATTTTCCTCTGCAGTAAAAAAGTAGTATGTTATTATATAAAAATAATAACATACTACATAGATAAAGTCCACCTTTTTGATACAAAATTGCTTTAATTACCTTTATCAGGATTATTGTAATCTTAGTAAATTAAATACTACTCCTCTGTACTTTGCTCCACTTCGCCTGCAACAAGTACCTGCTCCTCTTCTTCCTCTGTCTCCTCGACAACAACCTTGGCTTCACCTATAGAAGCAACAAGCAGTTCTTGATCAAGATCGGTAGTTATTCCTTTACCAAGAACCAGATCACTTACAAATATACTGTCTCCACTTTCCTTCTCAGTTACATCAACATCAATAGAATCGGGAATATCCTGTGGTAATCCTGTTACTAGGATTGAATCCATCTGTCTATTTAAAATCAGACGTTTTGGCTTTAAGAAATCCGTACCCAGAAATCTAATTGCAACATCAACCTTAACCTCCTCGGTAAGTGATACTTTTTGAAAATCAATGTGATAGTATTCAAATTTCATGGGAGATAACTCTATCGTTTTAACCATAACATCATAACTATTCTTATCTGAATCCTGAAGCTTTAAAATAGCATTTCTACCATTTTCCTTTAATACTCGTCTAAACTCGTCCTTCTTAACAGCAACAGGTATAGAATCCAATCCTTTCTGATTGATTACTCCAATAATATAACCATTATTCTGAAGTCTTTTGTTTTCCTTCTTGCTGACTTCTTTTCTTACTTCAACATTTAGTCCTGCGGCTTTTGCCATATTATGTTCCTCCTTAAATTGTATCATATATATTAATTACTTATTTGCATCTTTATTATACTTGATTTGTATATGCAATTAGCGTGGTGAACCCAAATAGCAAATAAGCATATACTCTTATTTTATATAAATATATACAAATGTCAAGTTTTTGGCCGATTTTATAATCAATTAAGGATCAGGACCGGAACAGAATGGTACCAGGTACCGTACCTGGCACCGTACCAGGTACCGAATTAATTTGATATTCTCATAAACCTTCTAATAATTTTCATACTTGTATTAAGAAATGGATTTTCCATCTCCTTCTTCACCCTTTTTAGTTCCCTTCTGATTTCAATCTTCTGAGGACAATGCTTTTCACATTTTCCACACTCCGTACATATAGAGGCATATGCTGCTTGCTTTGATAATCCCCCAAGAGTACGAATATATATAATTTTATTACGTTTTTCTCTAAGAAGGTATTTGTCATTATAGACACTAAAGCATCCGGGAATGTTTACACCAAATGGACAAGGCATACAATATCCACAGCTTGTACATGGTATCTTGGTCTTTTCATGCATGATATCCATAACCCTATCAAACACCTCAAGCTCCTTATCAGACAGAGAATTAGGAATCATATCACAGGCGATTTGTGTGTTTTCCTCAAGCTGTTCCTCATTACTCATGCCTGATAGAACTACTGTTACCTGGGGATGATTCCATACCCACTTTAGCGCCCATTCTACGGGTGTCGAATCCTTGTCATAGGAATGAAACTTATGCAATACTTCCTTGGGCAGACGATCTGCCAATCTTCCTCCTCGAAGCGGTTCCATAACGATTACCGGAATTCCCAATGAATAGGCAAGTTGCAAACCGGATATACCGGCTTGATTATTTACATCAAGATAATTATATTGTATCTGGCAAAAATCCCAAGGATAGGCTGTGATCAGTTGTTCAAAATCCATCTTTGACCCATGGAAGGAAAATCCAAGATTTTTAATTATACCCTGTTTTTTTAATTCTTCCAGCCAATCTATAACACCTAAGCTCTTCATTCTCTCTAATTCATTTATATCTGACAGCATATGAAGAAGGTAGTAATCTATATATTCTGTTTGGAGTCTGCTAAGCTGTGTAGAAAATATTTTCTGTGCACCTTGAAGCTTACTAACCATAAAGGGAGGAAGCTTGGTAGCAACCTTTACATTGGCTCTGTATCCGCCTGATAATGCTTTTCCCAATATAGATTCGCTTTTTCCACCGTTGTAAAAATAAGCTGTATCAAAGTAGTTAATACCCTTATGAATACATTCTCTTATTAGGGCAATTGATGCATCTTCATCCACTGTCCCATTCTTTGTGGGAAAGCGCATACAGCCAAAGCCCAGTATAGAAAGCTCATCTTTGTTTTTAGTATTTGTCCTGGTTAGCATGACTAATCCTCCAAGATATATTTTAGAATAGGATTTCTGGCTGACTTAATTCCTATTACTGCGCAAAAAATTACACAGCTTGTCAACGCTTTCCTCTGATGTAGCCCATGAGGTAACAAGCCTTATTACGCTATAATCATCATCTACCGAATGGAATGTAATATAGCGAAACTCTTTGGAAAGCTTCTTAAGGAGTGTATTTGGCATAATTGGAAAGAGCTGGTTAGTTCCCGGGCTTGCATAAAAATTATATCCACAATCTTTTATGGTATTTTCTATTCTTTTTGCCATATTATTTGCATGCATTGCAAGCTCGAAATAAAGTTTATCCCTGAATAATTCTTCGAATTGGATTCCCAGAACAAAGCCTTTTGCCATCATCGCTCCTCGTTGCTTAATTAAATATCTGAAATCCTTCTTTAGATCTTCTCTTACTATTACAAGAGCTTCTCCAAGAAGTGCTCCGTTCTTTGTTCCTCCTATGGAGAATACATCAACTAGCTTTGCTATATCCGATAGCAAGGCATCATTATCATCACAGGTAAGCGCAGAACCGAGTCTTGCTCCATCTAAAAATAAAATTAAACTATATTTATTACACAAATCACGAATAGCTGTAAGCTCAGTCTTTGTATATATTGTTCCAAGCTCAGTTGTATCGGATAGATATACCATCCCCGGTTTTACCATATGCTCGTCCGTGTGATATTTTATTGCTTTTTCAATAGATTCAGGACTAAGCTTTCCATCAATATGGGGCATAGTCACTACCTTGTGCCCAGTAGCCTCAACAGCACCGGTCTCATGGACATTGATATGTCCTGTGTCGGCTGCAATTACACATTCATGGGGTCTTAAGAATGAGGAAATAACCAATAGATTGGTCTGGGTTCCTCCGGGAATGAAGTGAATATCCAGGTCATCTTTTAATAAATAAGACTTTATTGCTTCCTTTGCTTTTTGACAATGAACATCTTCTCCATAACCTATGTTCTGCTCTTGATTTAGTTTATACAAAGCATCTAAAACTCTGGGATGAGCCCCTTCACTATAATCATTTAGAAAACTGTACATGCTTCTACCGCCTTTCTCGAATGGATGATAATCCGAATAAACTTCCAAAAAATCCTAATGCTAGACTTATGGCAGGAAGCCACAGAGTCATTTTATCAATTAACTCTTCCCTTACCGGTAAGGGTAGGAAGGGGATTGTTCCTCCAATACTGTCATATGCACCATTTATTAGCAAAGCAATTGATAAGGCTGCTATAATCCCTCCTAATAAAGTGAGTAAAATTCCTGTAAGCACATATGGAAATCCTATAAAAGCTCCGGGAGAACCAAGAAGTTTTAAGGTGTTAATTTGATCTTTATTATTATATATTCCTTGCCTTATCATATGGGAAAGAATAATAAGAGTGGTTATACCGACAGCAGCTATCATAAGATATCCCAATATTTTAAGCGCATATGTAATATCCTGAATCTTTTCCAAGACTTCTCTGTTATCTCTAACATATTCGATTCCAGCTGTATTCTTTACATTGTCTATTACAGAATCCATAGCATTAACATTAATTCGTATTTCTACAAATGCTTCAAAGGGGTTATCATCAAAAAGCTCAAGGATCTTAGCTTCCTCTCCCAATATGTTTTCCATCCTGGTCTTTGCCTCGTCCTCATCCACAATACGAGTGCTGCGGACTCCATCCATATTGCTGATTTTTACTGCTAATGCATCCCGTTTCTCAGATGCAAGCTCCAAAGAAAAATATCCGTTAACCTCGGCTTCTTCATTAAGCATTACTACCAGACGATTTCCTATGTCAGTTCCTGTAATAACAACTCCCAAAAGAAATAGAATTAAGCCTGTACCAATTACCGAGAAAATATTAGAAAGCAAATTAAGTCTTATAATTCTACCCGATTCCTTTATAAAATAACCTATATTGAACAGAAAACTTCTCATGTTATTTACCTCCGTTCTATCTCAATCCTGCCCTTGTCAACGCTTATAAAGGTGGCATTCTGCTCATCTTTAATAAGATGTGTTGCGTGGGTAGTTATAATAACAGTCGTATTCTCATTCATAAAGGATTTTAACAAGCCGAGTATGTTTATTGCATTGTCATAATCCAGATTACCGGTCGGCTCATCTGCCAATATAAGAGAAGGCTTTCTTGCAACCGCTCTTGCAATTGCAACTCTTTGAGATTCTCCCCAGGACAGATTTTCAACTCTCGATAATTTTTTGTGGCTTAGTCCGACCTTTTCTAAGGCTTCATTTGCCGAGGTCTTCATCTGTTTTGGCATTGCACCCAAGAATCTCATTCCCATCATGACATTTTCTAAGGAAGTTCTGCCTTCGATCAATTTAAACTCTTGAAATACCGGCCCGATACTTCTTCTTATTTTTCTAATATTTCCTGACCTAGAATTATTAATAGATTTTCCAAAAACGCTAAGAGACCCTGTAGTCGGATATTCCATGCCCATTATAAGCTTTAGTAGACTGGTCTTGCCTGATCCACTGGGTCCTGTTATGTATACTAATTCTCCGGGCCTGATATCTATATTAATATCAATTAGTGCCTGAGTCTTATCCGGATATATTAATGATACGTCATTTGATATAATCAATGTCCTTCCTCCTTTTGATTAAGCTAAAACAGTGAACCGATATCTATAGTGAAATGAATAGAGCCATCCCTTGTCTCTATATCCTTAAGCTTAATATCAATTGACACCATATCACCTGCCACCTGTTCAAAATCTATTAAAAGCGAACCATCTCTAAACAATTCTTCGATAGATTCTTTCTCTAAGGTCATTCCGTAGAATGTACCTTCTTCCGGTACAAATAAAAGTGCACTAGCACCTTCCAATTCAAAATATCCTTCCAGAACCAAATTATTATCAGGCACCTCAATCCTAACCGCATCCTGTCTAAAACTGAAAACAATCTTTGAGAGAGTTGAATTATCATTCATAATTCTGTTAAAGGTATCCTCATGAATGGATCCCTTTAGTGAAAAAAAAGAAAACTGAAGATTGAGGTCTTCCATTGTAAAGTGACCTTCATTAATAATTCGAGCAAATTCATCAACTATATCCGAAAAAAATTCTTTCAAATTATTCCACATAAGAGTAAGGTTATCAAGATGCTGCTGATACAGCTCCTTTTCCTCAGCTAAGGATTCAAGATAGTCCTCCTGCTCCTTTACCAACCTTTTCTTTGTAGCTATGGGCTCTTGAAGCTCCTCTTTTTTGACTTCAAGCAAAGCAATACTGTCAGCCATACTTTGTTTTTTTTCTTCGAGAATTTGCTTACTATCTTCTATTGAAGCTAAAAGTTCTCCGGTATTTCTTGATATATCCTTTATTAGATTTAAACTTTTTATAAATGATGTCAGGTTTTCAGCCTTTAAAAGAATATCAAGGTATGAGGCCGGACCGCCACGCTGATAGCTTATCAATACCTGCTCCATAATTTTCAGATACATATCATAATTCTTCTGTTCCTCACTTATCGATTTATCAAGCTGATCTATCTCTATAATAAGCTCATTTATTTCATCGGTAATCCTTGCTTCCTCTCTCTCCATCTCCTCTATCTCCTGAGTTAGGATAAAGAGTAATTCTAAGGTTTGCTGCTCCTCTTCACTTATTCCTTGAAGCTGCTCGTTGGCTTCTTCTATAGGCTTTAGCTCACCGCTTACTTTATATGGCTTAGCCAATATACCGGTACAAAGCACAAGAATTAATACAAGTGAGTATTTACATTTTTTTAGCTTCATCCAATTCCCCCTAATATTCTTTCAATTTTAGCCTCTTCAACCCTTTGAGTATCAGGATCAATATCAATCGGAACTTGTATATAGATATATAATATACTAATATTGAATTTAATAAAAGTCTAAAATTTATTTATTGGTACCTGGTACGGTGCCTGGCACCACATAAGCCAGGCTTATGACAAGTATAATAACTATTAGTTTTACTAAAGCAGAAAATAATGTTATAATAGTTTCGTCTTCAATACGGTTCATAATAAATTATATTTCAATGAGTATAATAGACATTTATAGAGGGAGTGTGTGTTATGAAAAGATATATTGGAACAGTATCAAGAGGGGTTCGTGCCCCGATAATACGCAAGGGTGATGATATAGTTAATATCGTTGTAGATAGTGTCCTTGACGCTGCTAAGTATGAGAATTTTCAAATCGGTGATAAGGATATAGTAGCTGTAACTGAGGCTGTAATAGCCCGTGCCCAGGGAAACTATGCTTCAGTAGACCATATAGCAACAGATATTAAGAATAAATACGGTAACAAAGAAATAGGTGTTATCTTCCCAATCCTAAGCAGAAATAGATTTGCTACCTGCCTAAAAGGAATTGCCAAAGGTGCAAAAAAAATTACACTGCTTCTTAGCTATCCCTCGGATGAGGTCGGAAACCATTTGGTAGATTTAGATACCTTGGATGAGAAGGGAATCAATCCATGGACTGATGTATTATCAGAAGAGATATATCGCCAGCTTTTTGGATGCTATAAGCATCCTTTTACAGGGGTGGATTATATTGAATATTATAAAACAATAATAATGGATGAAGGCTGTGAGGTAGACATTATCCTTGCAAATGATTGCCGTGCTATCCTAAAACATACAAAACATGTACTCTGCTGTGATATCCACTCCAGAGAAAGAACAAAAAGACTTCTAAAAAAGGCCGGTGCCAAAACAATTTATAGTTTGGACGAAATACTTACAGCGCCTATAGACGGCAGCGGATTTAATGAAACCTATGGGCTCTTAGGTTGTAATAAGGCGACTGAGGACTCAGTTAAACTATTTCCTCGAGATTGCCAGCCGATTGTAGATAAAATCAGTCAAAGATTTTATGAGTTAACAGGAAAGCGTGTGGAGGCCATGGTGTATGGTGACGGAGCATTTAAGGATCCGATCGGTAAGATATGGGAGCTTGCAGATCCGGTCGTTTCTCCTGCTTATACCGGCGGCTTAGAAGGCCAACCTAATGAAATTAAGCTAAAATACTTAGCTGACAATCAATTTGCCCATCTTCAAGGGGAAGAATTAAAAGAAGCCATCTCAGAATATATACGTCATAAAGGTGATAATCTTGTAGGAGATATGGCCTCCCAAGGCACTACACCCAGACGCTTAACAGACTTAATAGGCTCCTTATGCGACCTTACATCGGGAAGCGGTGATAAAGGGACACCAATAGTATTTGTTCAGGGGTATTTTGATAATTATACCAAATAATAAATGACAATTTTATAAGCTAATTTTAACTTTTTATAATAATAAATATACCACAAATGTCAGCTTCTTCTTGACTTTGTGGTGTATTTATTATTGATTAATATACTCTATTTGTTCAATAAAATTATCTCTTTCTATGAGCTTTTAATACCGACCTTAGCTAATATATCCGAAATCCGATTTATTTGCTCCATATTTGGCTTTTGTAATGGTGGTGTACTAACATCCTCCATAGTTATCCCTCGCATAATCATTGCCTTTTTTACAAGAGGAACAAAGGGTACCCCAAACTCAAATAGCTGTGCTAGAATGTCCATCTGTTTTTGATAATAAGATATTCCTGCCACATCATTTTCACGAAAAGCCTTGACCCAGCCTGAGCCCACTTCTGGAGCAAGATTTGTAAGTCCACCTATTGCTCCGCTTCCTCCGCTAAAAATATTATGTGCAAAGTTATCATCATATCCGGAAAATATTTCAAAATCAGGAAATTCCGGCAGTATGGTGTCTACAAGCTTACGGGTGTGAGCAAAATTAACTACAGTATCCTTACAGCCTACAATATTATCATGCTTTCTTCTAAGCTTAAGCATCAGCTCAGCTGTCAAATCATATCCGGTCCGTTCAGGATAATTATACAGATATATTTTTATATCAATAGCATCTGTAATCGCATCAAAGTAATCCTCCAGGCTATCCTGTGACAAGGAAAAATAATAAGGTGGAACTATAATAACTGCATCTGTATTATTTTCCTTTGCGAACTGTGTTAACTCTATAGTTTCTTCCTGTCTCATGCATCCGGTTCCGACAATAAGAGGGACCCTATGATTTATATGCGCTGAAGCTAAGGTGATTAGCTCTTTCTTCTGCTCCATGGTCATGGCAAAAAATTCTCCGGTACTTCCCAATAGGATGATACCGTCTACACCACCTTCAATAACAAAATCCCATATTCTTTGATTTGCTTCTATATCTAAATTGTAATTACTATCAAAAGCTGTTACAACCGGTGTTATAAATCGAGCATCCATATTACTTCTCCTCTCGATACTATTACTTTCGCTTCTTACTTTCACTAACGGTGCCTGATATCAATTATCAACCTATTCGTATCCTGCACCCTGCATAGCTGATAAGGCAAGGGATGTATAGCGTTTTAAAAGTCCCTTTCTTGCAGGTCTCGGAATAATTCCTTCCTTAGCTCGCTCTTGGAATATACGATTTATCTCATCCGCTTCCTTTAATTTACCGTCTATGCCAATACAGTCAATCTTTCTGCCATGGATATCATATTCTATGATATCTCCTTCTCTTACAAATGCTAATGGACCACCTACTTCTGCCTCCGGTGATACATGACCAATAGCAGCACCCCTGGTAGCTCCCGAGAATCTGCCGTCTGTTATTAGTGATACACTACCGTTAAGTTTCGGATCACATACTATAGCCTCCGTAGTCATAAACATTTCGGGCATGCCTGAACCTCTTGGTCCTTCATAGCGGATTATAATAACATCACCTGGATTGATCTCTCCTTTAACTACTGCTTTATGAGCGTCCTCTTCGGAATCAAATACCCTTGCAGGACCTCTATGGCTATAGAGTTTCTTATCGCATGCAGAATATTTTACTACAGAACCCTCAGGAGCAAGGTTACCTTTAAGCACAGCTATTGAGCCCATCTCATCTACTTTCTCGGGAGAAATAATCACCTGATCTCTTGTAAGACCATAATTAGCCAGATATCCCAAATTACGTTCAAAGAAATTCTCCTTCTGTAAATCCTCTAGGTTTTCTCCCAGGGTTCTACCTGTAACTGTAATTACATCAAGTTTAAGATAATCCTTAAGATATAGCTGAACCATGGGTATTCCTCCGCTAAACCAGAAGGCTTCTGTCGGATAAGATCCGCTAGGAGTCACATTAGCGATATGGGGAATTCTATGGTTGATTTCATCAATTTCATCAGGATCTAATATAATGCCCAACTCTCTGGCGATCGATGGCATATGAATCATAGCGTTAGTTGATCCACCTATCGCACTATGAATAACAAAAGCATTATAAAAAGCTTCTTTCGTCATTATCATACCGGCACTTATACCTTGTTCTATTAATTCCATAATCTTTCTTCCGGCATTTCTTGAATACTGAAGTATATCTCTCATGGTCGCAGGAACCAAAGCACTACCTGGAAGGGCTAAACCTAAGGCTTCAGCCATACACTGCATGGTAGAGGCTGTTCCCAAGAAGGCACATGCTCCACAGGACGGACAACCTGTCAACTTATAATCTCTAACCTCCTGATCAGATATCTGCCCCTCTCTTTTTTGTCTAAGAGATATATCACCGGCTCTCATGGAGGTTGCCATATAAGGACTTGGCCTCATACTTCCTCCTGGAATAAATATTGTAGGAATATCAAGTCTTGCCGCAGCCTTAAGATGAGCGGGTACTGATTTATCACAGGATGATGTAAGAATAAGTCCATCCCAAGGGGTGGCAGATCCATGAAGTTCTACCATATCACATAGCACTTCTCTGGAAGCTAATATATAATTCATACCGTCATGCCCCTGGGCGCATCCGTCACATATATCCGTTGCATGAAAATGTGCAGGGAAGCCACCACATTCAAACACTCCGTATTTTGCCTGCTCGGTTAACTGGTTCAGATGAACACTTCCCGGATGGCTGTCACCATATACATCTTCTATAAGAATCTGTGGCTTTGTAATATCTTTTTCATCCCAACCTGAGCCCAACTGTAAAGCATCATATTGCGCCCAAAGCTTTCTCTCGGGAATACTTTTTTGTGTTTTATTTTTCATAAAAACCTCCAAAATAAATATATATACCGGCTAAGATATCTCTCAATATCATGATCACAATCATTCTTCTACAATTTCCAAATAATTAGTTACAGCATAGAGTGTCTGTCCCTCATATTCAACCCTAGACCAGCCATTACTTCCAATTCCTGTCCTTGTGGCTATCTGTCCATTCTCCAGAGATACTACTATGGTATCGTCACTATCTGTAGCTGGTACCAGCCTTAGGTTGGTTATTAATTTAGCAGTCACCTTCTCATTAACCTCTGTAAATGCTATTCCCGCTTCGGGATCTTCCAAAGTAGGTTTTAAAATATCATCAGCATAGCTTAAATTAGTTGTAAGATAACTGGTTATGGCATATAGGATTTTCCCCTTATATTCTACTCTTGACCAACCGTTGTCTCCAATACCTGTTCGTGTTGCCGTGTCACCGTAATAGAGAACATCAATCACCTTGCTACCGGTATCGGTACCTGGAATATCGCGAAGGTTTGTTACCTCTTTTGCCGTGACGGTCTCGTTTACCTTCTTGAAGCTTATTAGAGCTAATGGATCTGCACTAACCTCTTCTACCGGCTTATTATTCTTAGCGTCTGCTACGTTTTTATAGCCAAAGTAAGCAATATTAAGATCAACCGATCCTTTAATACCTGGTACTATCCCGTTATTGGTATACTGCCACATTTCATGGGTGCCTGAATATGACGATTTTGAGTTAAGCGCTATGGTATCAGGATACTGAGCAACCCATATTTTATATTTCTTAGTTAAAGAATCACTATCCCAATCTCTGCTATCCTCCAGTTCATTTTTAGACGCATAGAACATAGGTGTATATCCCTTATCCTGAATATAATCGAGAAATACTATAGCAAGATTTGTTCTTTTCTCCTTGGACAGCTGAAACTGTCTATTGTTAGAGTCAGTAAAGCCTTCACAGTTATATACCACTGGATAAGTAATCTTATAGGGAGCGATAAATTTCGCAACCCATTTGGCCTCTTCTTCTGCTTCTTTCTTATTTATAGCAGTCGAAAAGAAATATACACCAATCTTGATATCATGTTTCTCAGCCTGTTGTAGATTATATTTTGCATAGGGATCTTCTGTAATCTCTCCGCTTACTTGCGTTCTATATCCTACCCGTATCATAGCAAATTCCACCCCGGCTTCCTTAACCTTAGCCCAGTCTATCACACCCTGCCACTTTGCCACATCTATACCATAGGTAATATCATCTGTTTCATACTCCTTCTTTTCTATCTCCCTTACATCCATACTAATTCCCTCAGAACCCTCCTCCTGGGGATCTTCTAAATCAACTACCGGTTCCGGAACAGGAACATCCTCTTCATTATCTGACCCGAAATTTTCTGAATCTTGATTATTATTAGCTTCATCCTTAGGATTCACATCGCTAACATCATCAAACTGTCTATCATCCTGTGATAAGTCATTATCATCTGCAGGATTAGATAAATCTACTTTATCATCGTCTTCTACCGCTATTCCTTGGTCTTTATCCTGCTCATTTGTCAAGAGATTTGTTTCAGTCTCTCCTTGATTATTTGGTAGAGTCTTAAGTATTCTCCCCGCAAAATTTATTATATATATAAGCAGGACAAGAGCAATAATTATAGCTGGTATATAAAATATTAGCTTTTTCATATCTAAGTCTTACCTCTTTCATTGAAAGCTTTTTTCTTAAGTAGCTTAAGCATGTAAATATATTTTAACTTTATTATGTTGAATTATATCAAACTTTACAAATAAGAACAACCGGAACTCCATGGAATTCCGGTTGGTCTATAAAATTATAGATAATTAATTTTCTTTATGTCAAATTTTATTTACTAAATATAAAATATCCCACTACCAATATACCCAGTACAATACGATACCATCCAAATGCCTTAAAGTCATTGCGTTTAATATAACTCATTAGGAATTTTATAGCTATGACAGATACGACAAATGCGACAGCCATTCCAGTTAATAATACTGCAATCTCAATACCAGTAAAGTTAATTCCGAATTTGATAAGCTTTAGCGCGCTGGCACCAAACATGATAGGAATAGATAGGAAGAAGGAATATTCAGCCGCTATATGACGGGAAGCTCCAAGCAATATAGCCCCCAGAATGGTTACTCCTGAGCGAGAGGTACCGGGCATCAAGGACAAGACTTGAATAAGACCTATTAAAAAAGCTGTTTTATAACTTAGATTATTGAAGTTGTTTATCTTAGGCTCTTTACCCTTATTCCCGTTTTCAATCATTATAAATAAGACACCATACACTATCAGCATAACAGCAACCATTATGTAGTTATAAAAATGCTCGTCAAACCAATCGTCAAAAAGTACTCCCAGTACTCCCGCAGGTATAACTCCTATCACCACCTTGTACCAGATACTCATGGTATCTTTCTTCTCCTGCTTTGATTTCTTTAGTGAGAAAGGATTTAATTTATGAAAATACAGCAATACGACGGCAAGAATAGCTCCAAGCTGTATTACCACACGAAACATTTCCATAAATTCATCTGAGGCATTAAATTTTATGAATTCTTCCACCAGAATCATATGCCCTGTACTACTGATGGGTAGCCATTCTGTAATACCTTCTACGATACCCAATAATATAGCTTTTAATATCTCTAACATACCAAACCTCCTGTCTAGATCAAATTATATTATTACACCACATCTAACGGAGGTTTTACCTCCTATTATCAATAAACTGCAAATATGTGTTTCAATACATAATCGCGCTTAAAACTCTAATAATAACCCTAATGAGCATATCATTTTTTATGATAGTTTGCAAGAAAATACGCTCATATTAAAAGGTATATGCATATACTTAAACATATATTTATTATAAGAAGACTCTATCACTTGTTACTATAATAATTTGTTGAGATATTTCAAAGAATATATTAATCTAGATGTTTAATTAAAGCTTTAAATGATTTATTAAAGGGGTAATTTTATGACTGATAATAACATTAGATATTTTTTAGGAAGTAATACAAAAAGAGGATTTGTCCCTCTATTTGATGAGTTAAGAGATCCCATAGAGGGTCAAAGATTGTATATAATTAAGGGAGGCCCAGGAAGCGGTAAAAGTTCTTTGATGAGACGAGTCGCAAAGGTTCTTGAGGACCGGCAACATACAATGGAGTACATCCACTGTGCCAGTGACCCGGATTCTCTTGATGCATTTATAGATTATAAGTCCGGTATTGCCATGGTGGATGGAACTGCACCACATATAATGGATCCCAGATATCCCGGAGCTTATGATGTCATAATCAATATGGCTGAATGCTGGGATGATACCGTTCTTTTAGAAAATAAAAAAGAGATAATGGCTATAAGTGATACCATATCTAACTGTCACCATATAGCGACTTCATCTATCTCCTCGGCTGCCGCCTTACTGGATAATAATATGCATATAGCCAAGCCTTATGTACACTATGATGCCATTAATGACTTTGTCACTAAATTAATAAAAAAGCTTAAAGACTCTAAAACTGGCAAAGAAAAGCAGAGACTTCTTAGCGCTGTTTCAGTGGGAGAAACAGTATTCTTTGGTGAAACCATCGAAAAATTATCAAATACTATACATGTAATTCCTGATATGTGGGGAGCCGCTTCAGCTATACTTTTGTCAAGGTTATATCACTCTGCTACATTATTAGGGCTTGAACAGATTGTCTGCTATTGCTCAATTCGAACACCGGATAAGATTGATCATATAATATTTCCATCTGCAGGTATAAGCGTAACTACTGCAAACTCCTTTCATTCCATAAAGGATAATAAGCATCATATTTTAGAAGATCTCATGAAGTCAATTGATAAGACCGAGCAGGAAATGATGTCCTTGCATCTTAATAAAGCTAAAGAGCTTATAGATATAGCATCTGAGCATATAAAAAGTGCAAAGCTCCATCATGACGATTTGGAAGCATTCTATGTTAAGGCAATGGACTTTTCAAAGGTTGATATTATATACGATAGAATAATGAATGAAATTTCACTATCTTAGGATATAAAAACGAGACCAGTTACTACAAAAATAAGTCTTGTAGTAGCTAGTCTTTTTCTTATAATACATTCAATATTACCGCTTCATTATGATGTTAATTTTTATTTTCTAAAATTTTAGCAACAGAATCAAGCCAATTACCATCAAATAATTCTATCAACCCTTTATCACATGCTTCTGAAATCTTAGGATCAATCGGTAGCTTTGCAAGGACCCTTAAACTATGATTATCAGCTATTTCTTCAATGTGGCTTTCACCGAATATCTGATAGTCTTTACCATTATCGGGACATTTAAAATAGGACATGTTCTCTACAAGACCGATAATAGGAATATTCATCATTTCAGCCATCTTGACTGCTTTAGATACAATCATGGATACAAGCTCCTGTGGAGATGTTACCACTATAATTCCGTCAACCGCCAGAGATTGAAATACCGTAAGCGGAACATCGCCTGTTCCCGGAGGCATATCGATAAACATAAAATCCACATCGTCCCATATTACATCAGTCCAAAACTGCTTGACAGTAGAGGCAATTATCGGACCTCTCCAGACAACAGGGTCGGTATCGTTCTTAAGAAGTAAATTAACGGACATTATATCAATTCCGGTTTTTGTCTTAACTGGATATAAGCCAAGCTCGTTTCCCATAGCTTTTTCTTTGATACCAAATGCCTTTGGAATAGAAGGTCCGGTGATGTCGGCATCTAGAATAGCTGTATGATAACCCATTCTATTCATAGTAACAGCAAGCATAGAGGTAATCAGTGATTTGCCCACTCCTCCTTTACCGCTTACGACTCCTATGACTTTTTTTACGCTGCTCATCTCATGCAGTTTCTCAGAAAAATCAGTCGTTTGTACTTTTCTATCCGCACAGTTCTCAGAGCAGCTGTTGCACTTTTGATCACAGTTCTCACTCATTTATAGTATTCTCCTTTGTTTTTAATCTTATAATATTCTAGTCCTAGTAGCTTAATAAAGCAATAGTTTAGTAAGCCATTCCCTGTTAATACGCTTTTTTATTATTACCTCCATATAACACCCTTGACATTTTCCTGATTTTCTATCTTAAATCAAGAACCTCAAATATAATATGTCATATTATGATATTAGTTTACGCTAATTCTTTTATCCCTGGCTAATATTTTGACGTAAATTTTATTTTGGAGGTTGTGTTATGTTAAGACTTCATATGGCTTGTGTAGGAAGTGTAGTTACAGTAGAAGACCTAGCTTCAACCGGTATATTAAGGGAAAGAATGCTGGCTCTTGGTCTGACAAAAGGCGCTAAAGTAGAGGTTATAAGGCGGGGTCCGTCCGGTGATCCTACGGTATTTAATATTCGTGGTGCAATGATAGCACTTAGAAATGAAGAGTCTTCATTGGTAGCGATACAGGAAGTTTAATTATATTGGAGGCATTATGGGTTTAACCTTTCAATCCACAAAAAACTCAGCATTAACAGATATATTTCATATTAATAAGTTAGAGAACCAGTTTGTTATAGCCCTGGCGGGTAACCCAAATACAGGTAAAAGCACAGTATTTAATTCTCTTACCGGCCTGCATCAACATACAGGAAATTGGCCTGGAAAAACAGTTGTAAATGCCAGAGGGGAGTTTAATCATGAAGATAAGGATTTTATTCTTGTCGACCTGCCCGGGACTTATTCATTGTTCTCCTCATCTGTCGAAGAGGAGGTTGCTAGAGATTTCATATGCTTTGGTAATGCAGATGCCGTCGTAGTCGTAGCTGATGCGACATGCCTAGAAAGAAACCTAAACTTGGTTTATCAGGTGATGGAACTTACAGATAAGGTGGTCTTATGCATTAATCTTATTGACGAGGCAAAAAAGAAGAAAATTGAGATAGATGCTCATGGCCTTGAAAAAGAGCTTGGAATACCTATTGTACTATGTGCCGCAAGAAGCGGTATAGGTATTATGGATTTAAAACAGGCAATATATAATCTTGTGGAGGGTAAGGTTAAACCCAGTCCCAATCATGTTCAATATATAGATGAATATGAAGAAATACTAAGTAAGCTATGTCCTATTTTACAAGAGTATTCAGGCAATATTAATCCCAGATGGCTTGCTCTTAGAATGATTGACGGTGATGAAAAGTTAATCAGATCACTAAATGAATTTATCCCTGAAGATAAGCTTAGATCTATCAGGACTATAATTGTAGAATCAGACTTAACTCAAGATAAACAAGCTATCAGAGATTTTATAACATCAGATATTTATAATAAGGTTGAAGAGATTACTGATAGCTATGTAATAATAAGCTCTAGGAAAATAAATCGTGACAGGATTATAGATAATTATATTACTTCTAAAAGATTTGGTATACCATTAATGATCCTAACATTAGCAGTGATTTTCTGGATTACGATTTCAGGAGCAAATTATCCTTCTGCACTCCTTTCGGATTTTTTCTTTATGATTGAAGGTAAGCTGACTTTTATGTTTGATTATCTTAATGCCCCGGATTGGCTCCATGGTGTATTGGTATTAGGACTTTACAAAACCCTGGCATGGGTGGTATCGGTCATGTTACCACCTATGGCAATCTTCTTTCCTCTTTTTACTATACTTGAAGATCTGGGTTATCTTCCTAGGGTTGCATTCAATATGGATCATTTGTTTAAAAAAGCATGTGCTCATGGAAAGCAGTGCTTAACCATGTGCATGGGCTTTGGTTGTAACGCAGCCGGAGTAATCGCATGTAGAATCATTGAATCTCCCAGAGAAAGGTTAATTGCTACCTTAACCAATAATTTTGTTCCATGTAACGGAAGATTTCCGACTTTAATAGCTATATCCACAGTGTTTTTGGTATCCCAGGGGGGATTTGGTTATGGACTATTACCGGTTCTTTCAGTTACAGGCCTTGTAGTAATCGGAATAGTAATTACATTATTGGTCTCCTATATTCTTTCAAAAACAATTCTTAAAGGTATCCCCTCTACCTTTACATTAGAGTTACCCCCATACCGGGTTCCACGAATAGGCAGAGTACTATATACATCAATTTTAGATCGTACTATGTTCGTTCTATGGAGAGCTATCGTAATCGCTGCTCCTGCAGGGGCATTTACTTGGATTCTTGGAAATATATATATTGGCGACTTAAGCTTAATAGGACATATCGCTGGCTTCTTAGATCCCGCAGCCAGACTAATAGGACTTGACGGGTTTATACTAATGGCATTTATATTAGGTCTTCCGGCAAATGAAATCGTCCTTCCTATTCTTTTAATGGCTTATCTGTCTACCGGTTCAATAATAGACTTTGACAGTATTGATTCCCTTAGGCATATTCTATTAGATAATGGATGGACCTATCTTACTGCTTTAAATACAATGTTATTTAGTCTGCTTCATTGGCCTTGTGCCACTACACTTATTACTATAAAAAAAGAGACCGGCTCTATTAAATGGACGGTTCTCTCAGCAATTATACCTACGGGATTTGCTGTAGTAATATGCTCTATAACTACATTGATATTTAGATTATTTGGGTGGGGATAGGATGCCCACTTTGATAGCTATCCCAACTCTCTCTAAGCCTCGGATTCTGTTTAAAAAATTCCACCAGATCCCTTATTCCAGATAGAATGTCATCATTTATGGTATGCTCCATCTTTTCTGTCTCAGCCAAGAGTCCTTCTCTTATATTTAATAACCTTAAAAATTCTTCAATAAGATTATGTCTATAAAGAAGGGCTTTACCTAAGTTTTTACCTTCCTGCTCTAGCATGATGACTCCGTATTTTTCGTATTTAATCAAATTCATTTCTGATAGCTTTTGAATCATTTTTGTAACGGAAGGAGGTTGTACATTAAGAGCTCCTGCAAGATCATTAACTCTGGTAAACCCTTGCTCCTTTGAGAGTCTATATATCATTTCCATATAATCCTCTGCTGAGGGGGATAGCGCTTCCTGATCCTTTCGCATATATTCGCTGAAGGTATAAAACTCTTGGTCAGACATAATGATATCCTTATTATTTCCTCACTTCATTATATGTCTCTATCATGTCAAAAAATGATAGCAGTCTTCTATGTCTCATTAACGATTGCTTGAATCCTATGAATAAGCACATCGATTGCCACATCATTCATACCGCCTCTGGGTATTATTATATCTGCATATTTCTTATAGGGCTCAACAAACTGCTCATGCATGGGCTTAACGGTCTTAATATATTGATTGATAACAGATTCCAGTGTCCTACCTCTTTCTCTCACATCTCTTATTATCCGTCGTATTAGCCTCTCATCCGCATCGGTATCAACAAAAATCTTTATATCCATCAATTCTCTAAGAAATGCATTCTCAAATATCATAAACCCTTCAACTATAATTACTTTAGAGGGCTTTACTCTTACAGTTTCAGTTAGTCTTGTATATTCTGTATAAGAATAAACAGGTCTATCTATCGACTTACCTTCCTTAAGAATTCTAATATCACCAATCAATCTTTCTGTATCAAAGGCATTAGGATGGTCATAATTTAACTTAATTCTTTCATCAAAGGGTAGATTATCGTAGGGAAGATAATAAAAATCCTGGCTTAATAGCTCCACACTATCCTTAAAAGCCTCCTTGATGCGGTTTGCTACTGTAGTCTTGCCTGACGCAGAACCACCTGATACGCCTATAACAACTGTTTTTCCCATGTTTTCTCCTCCATCTTCTACTGTACATTTAATTCGGTACCTGGCACGGTACCTGGCACCGACTGTTTTGGTACCTGGTACCGAATAAGATTTTTAATAAAGCCTACCAGTACCTTTGCAGCTTGTTCATGGGACCGTATTCCAGGATGGTACCTGGCACCAACGGTTTCCTCTGTCATAAGAGGAAGTGCCAGCACAAATACCTTATTATCATCTGTTTGTAATCTATAGTCTTCTACTGCACGTACTATGGCAGGTAATAAACCGTCCCCAAGCATTCCAAATGCCCAGATAATATAGGCATTAGGATTGTACCTACGAAGCTTATATAAGAATCGTGTTACTGCATCTTCAAAATTCTTTAAATCCTCAGAATTATATGACCCGTCTGCATTCTTCCTCTGCTTATAGATTTTACCGGTAAGCTCATCTTTCCATTCAGGATTATTAAATGCTCCCTCATCATTTGTCCCAAGATTTACTACCACAAAATCAGGCTGCCACAAGCTAAAATCATAGTCTTCATGGGCTCCAAGGCTCTTATTCATTTCTCCATTAAGTGTACCACAGACCTTCTCATAATAATCCGGAAGTTTCTTAGCCGGATTATTGTCATAACTGCTATATACACCCCATCCGCTTTGAGAAAGAATACGGTAATCAGCGTCTATAGCCTCCGCAACCATATAAGTATAGTTATTGACAGCAGAAAACCACATCATAATCCAGTCATCCTCGTCCTTGGCTCCTAATGCTCCTTCGCCGGAAGTGATACTATCACCTATAAACTCAATTTTATAAGGTCTATCTTCTACGGGAAGAAAATCACCGTCACATTTCAGACCGTGGATCTGGAGACGACTTTTGGGATCTTCATTCAAAGCCTGAGTCTCCTTCAAAATTCTGATATTTTTTGTAAGCTCAATATTCATCCCTCTGAAAATACAGATCCATTTTCTTCCTCTGGTAACCATCTGTCTGCTTACATTTACTCCATTTATATTTAAAGCAATCCATGGCTCGTGGTCTTGATAATCCGCTTCTAACTCAACCCAAAGCTCCGATGCTTTTACATTTATCTCAATACCGCTACCTGTCCAAAACAAGGTAAGCGGTGACAAATATCCTGTAGTTCTACCATGTACCTTTATATTCCTTAGCTCAGATAAGCTATATTCTTTTATGTTTATCATCTCACTAACCCCCTTGTCTTATAATATAGCACTCTTATATTATAGCAATTTGCTTATGATTATCCAATAGAAAATGACATAATAAAACCGCATATCTTTGCGGTCTTATTAAAATAAATATTTTTTGTATTTTTACTCTACTATTAGCTTATCCTGTCTATAGATATGCTCTACCAGCCAGGTTGTAAGAAAATCAAGCAACTCTAATAAGGATTCCTTTTGATTCTCATCAATAATTTCCGAATCATATTGGCTAATTTTTTCTATAAAATCATCATGGGAAACTTTTTGTGATAAAATCCTTTTATATTTTATGCTATTCATATAGGTTTCTTCATGATCAAAATGATATTTTGTATAATCCTTAAGTTCATTAACAACCTCCATGATATAATCATATTTATCAGGGATGAAATCATTCATCAATAACTCATATGCTGTGTTAGCAATATCAAATAGCTTTTTATGCTCTTCATCAATAAAATCTATCCCGGTATAATATTCCGGCTTCATTTCATACATAGCCATAGCAAATCTCCTTTTCCTTAGTGTATTATTGTTATCATTACTGTCCTCTTACATATTCCACTTACATTCTTATATTTTATATTGCTTTCAACTTAAATTGCTATTATTCTATAAATAATTTATCCTGTTTAAGGATGTGCTCAACCAACCAGTTTGTAAGAAACTCCAGTAATTCCATTAAGGATTCTTTCTGATTCTCGTCTATAATTTCAGCATCGTATTTACCAATTTTTTCGATAAAGTCATCATGGGCAACCTTATGAGACAGAAATCTTCTATAACTTGTTTCTTTCATATATTTTTCTTCATGGTCAAAATGATATTTTGCATAATTCTTTAGCTCATCAACGACCTCCATGATATAATCATATTTGTCAGGTATAAATTCGTCAATTAATAAGTCGTATACAGTATTGGCAATTTCAAACAGCTTTTTGTGCTCTTCATCAACAAAATCAATTCCGGTATAATATTCCGGTTTCATCTCATACATAGCCATAGCAACTTCTCCTTCTCATAAGTATAATTTTGTTAAAATTCTAAACCATTAAATGCATTTTAATGCTACCACATATTAATTTAACTTCATTTTAATTCTATCATATATTCAAAATACTTACAATCTAATAATAAGAATTATTCCTGTTTATCTTTATGTCTATGATTATAATCTTACCTCTGCTCGGTATCTCTTACCCGGTTCGTTAGAGTTTAGTGATTTCATATACTGACAATAGATTATCTATGACCTTAAATCTAATATTATATCCGGCGAAATAGAAGCCGTAAATCCTTTCTGGATCATTATGGTATGATGGTCTTGGATCTTGTGCCAATACACCCAATAGCGCCTCGTGATACTTCTTGGGTATCTGCTTAAGCAACTCCTCGTCAAATTCTACAA
Source organism: Anaerolineaceae bacterium (assembly GCA_004294845.1). GTDB lineage: Bacteria > Bacillota > Clostridia > Lachnospirales > Lachnospiraceae > Mobilitalea. The sequence continues at coordinate 18,266 of SHOH01000005.1, read as the reverse complement.
GAAGTTCATGTTCCCTAATGTCTTGAATAAAGCCTTCGGACGCGTCAGGATGACTATCTGTATAGGCCAGGTATGGTTTAATATCATATATTGGAGTCTGATCCACAAGGTCAATCCCTGAAACATGAATTATTGGTCCATATTCCTTGTGTACCTCAATCTTGTCAAGACTTACAGATGATAATCCTAAAGCATTCGGCCGATTTGGAGAACGGGTCGCAAATACACCCATACGCTTATTGCCCCCTAGTCGTGGTGGTTTTACCATAGGTGACCACTGGACACGATTTATTTGATGAAAGCCCCAAATAAGCCAAATATGTGAGAAGCCATCCAACCCCCTAAATGCATCCGGATTGCGAAATTTAGGTTCAAATATGATAATAGCTTTTAAGGTATCAACAAGACCACTTTGTCTTGGCAAACCAAATTTCTCAGGGAAATCTGTATGAATCCTTGCAATACATTCAAGAGTTAAATTGCTGCCAAGTTTTTGTTTTTTATCAAATTCATTGCTCATCTGAAACTCCTGTTCAATCTTATATATCTAAAGACCAGCACTGTCCTTGTTCCTTTATATCCATTATCGTGGCTGATATCTGCTTAGCCTTTCTTTCCTCTTTATATTTACTAATTATCTCGGGCTTATCCCAAAAATGCATTGGAAACACATATTTTATAACTGTGCTATCAAGAAGCGCATCCAGTCCGAGGTCATACCATTCCTCCTGCCTTGGATCTAAGGGGGTAAAGGCTAGGTCAATAGTTCTATCTTTAAGCTTAGAAATTTCTTTATAATATCTCGCTTTCATATCGTTATTAAATTGCTTGTCTTCGCCCATCCACATCCATAGATGTAAATCTCCGGCATGATAAATTGTTTTTCCCATATAACGAATAAGGAATGCGACCCCACTGTCGGTTGATTTTAAAGTATTCATTAGAATACTATTATTATCTATGTCAAAAATCTGGTATTCCATATCTGACTTTACAACTATTATCTTATTATATATTTCATCTGTAATACCATACTTGTTTCTTGTCTTTTCATTTATCTTAATATCTGAAGAAATAAGATAAGTTGTATTAGGATGTTTCTTGTACAAATCAAAAATTTTAGGATTGAAATGATCACCATGACTATGGCTGACAAATATCACAAGCATTTTATTATCATCTATGTCCGGAATCTGTCCCTTATAATAATCAAATAGCCAATAGCATGAATCCCACTCAATCAAGAATCCACTATGATCAAGATAAGTTACATTTATTTTCATATTACACCTACTTTCTTATTCATTGTATCGGTACCAGGTACGGTGCCAGGTACGGTACCTGGTACGGTGCCAGGCACCATTCTAGGTACCTGTCGATAATGGTACCATTTCAATATCTCATATGGTTCTTAGATTACAGTTGACAAATAACCTATAAGGCCGCCACCTAATATAAGCCAGGCTGAATTAATTTTAAACCGAAATACTAAGAGCAAGGATATTCCAGCCAAGATCGCCGTTGGAATATCAATAATAGATGAGACACCAAGCTTCCAGTTTACAACCGCCATCAGTGCCAAGGATGCTGCATTTAGTCCGTCCAGAAATCCGCCAAACCAGGTCGACTGCCTAAGCTTAGGAATTATTCTATTAAGGGCTCCTACCAATATGAAGGCAGGTAAAAATATACCGATTGTTGCCAGTATAGCCCCAGGTATACCCTTAATGAGATAGCCTACAAATGTTGCTGTGGTAAACACGGGTCCCGGTGTTATTTGCCCTACCGATACCGCATCAATTAATTGATCACTTGTAATTAAACCTAGACGTTCAACGAAATCTGCTTCTATAAATGCTAATAAGACATAACCACTACCATAGAGCACTGAGCCAATTTTAAGAAAATTTAAAAATACACTTGCTAGTGAGATATGCTTGCCACCACTAGTATTCATTCCTGCTGTAAAAATTGGAAAATAAGCAGCAAACATAGGTAATTGCTTTAGTTTTAACTTCTTCTTGTTTTCTATCAGCATAATTATTACACCTGCCGATGCCAACAGAAGAATTTCATGAAAACCCAAAAACGAAAGTATAACAACTATAATAGTAACAACAATAATAGGAGTATTCTTTAGTCCTGATTTTGTAAGACGTATCAAGGCTTGAAGAATAATGGCGATAACCACAGGCTTGATTCCATAGGAAATACCCGAAATTTCAGGTAGCTCACCGTATCTGCCATATATGACTGCAAGAACAATAACACTCAACATAGCCGGAAGGATAAATGACACCCCTCCAAGAATAAGGCCTAATATACCTCCTCGTTCATATCCAAGGTGAATTGCTAATTCTGTGGAATTAGGACCGGGAAGCAAGTTTGTAGCCCCGTAAAAATCCATGAATTTCTCTTTACTAATCCACTTCCTTTTGCTTATTATCTCTTCTTCCATCATGGCTACATGAGCTGCGGGTCCTCCAAAGGCTGTTATACCAAGCTTAAGAAAAACCAACATAATTTCTTTCAGTCTTTTTATCCTGTCCTCTTTTGCTAGAGAATAATTTTTTGCCATAAAACCTCCTGAAAGCAAATATATCTTGCAAGATTCATTATAATCATTATAAAATCTTTTTATAAAGTATTGTAAATATAGCAAATAATGCTAATGATGTCAATAAATCGTAACGGTGCATCATTACAAAAAGATTTCGTCAACACTTTGGCTTTCTCATTCGTTATATTATTAGAAGCATGAAAAGGAGGGTATATACATGATAGAAACTTTATATAGAGACTACCATAATCAACTATTATGGTATTGTATTAATCTCTCTTCAAATAATCGTGCTTTAGCTGAGGATATTGTTCAGGATACATTTATGAGGGGACTTGAAAATGCTCATATCCTGAATGATCTAACCGAAGCCCAGTGTCGTTCATGGCTTTATAAGACGGCAAAGAATATATTTATAGATAGGATTCGACGCATTAAAAAAGAGCCCCAGCCTGAAATAAAGCTAATAACCGAGGATGATTTAAGTGAGATTATGGTCAGACAATTGTGCGGCCAGCTCCCCGACTATGAAAGAGAACTATTTTGGCTTAGGTATATGGAAGGTTATAATTCATCGGAATTAGGCAAACTCTATGACCTTCCGCCTTCAACAGTAAGAGCCAGATTACTGTCAGCAAGAAAGAAAATAACAAAATTATATTATGATCAGAAAGGCAAAGGTGAATAATAATGGAAAAGAAAAAATTAATAGTTAATTCAGCAATATGTGATACCAGATCGGTAACGGAGGAAACACTTAATTCTTATGAGAACATCGAAATAAATGCCGCTTCCTTATTGGTTTCAGGCAAATCCAAGGAGCTACTCTCCCGCTTTCATGTAACAATGAATGTTGCAGATGTAATGGAAATTGCCGAGGATGCCGAGGTTTTAATACAAAACGGAAGCTTTGAAATATCAGAAGGCACAATAATGGCAAAACCGACTGTTCTTGTGGTAAATGGTTCTCTAACCATTAAAAAGGGCTCTGAAAAGGCTCTTGAGACATTTGCATCTATACTTGTAAATGGTTCTGTCTCCTACCCTTCCGGTCTCCAGAACAAGTTACCTCCCTTAAAGGTAAACGGTTCAACCGATACTTATCCTTCAGATGCTATCTATTTAAAGAATAAACTTATGCTTGATAAGGTATTTATTCTGAAGGCAAAAGCGTCAAAATACTATGTTAAAAATAAAGTCGTTATATCGAACGAGACACTTGATATTTCATCACTTATTACTAAAGGCACATCATTTATCACTAGAAGAGCTATCATAGCAGAAGAGTTATTAGAGGATGCCGTAGATCTTTTTGGAGATGAAACGGACATAATTGTAATCCCTGCAGGCTATCGATATGTTCAGGGAGACAAACTTGATGACCTTATGGTAAATAAAAATGGAAACAAATTATATGTAGATGGAGACCTAATAATTACATCGGAAAGTGGGAATGCTTTAAGTAAGCTTGTCGGCTTAAAGGTAAACGGCTCTATCTTGATAGCTGATAAACTAGCAGACAGGTTACTTAACCTGGAAGCAGAATACAATAATATTAAGAAGATTAAAGATAATGTTATTGTAGATAAAGGTATGCTAAAGATAAGTAAGCAGACTCTACATGGTCTGGACGGAGGGTTAACCATTTTAGATTGTGGAATGGTACAGCTTGATGCGGATATTACTCCATCAGAAATCGAAGAAAAGCTTCAATTCATCGACTGTGGAGCTATCTCATGCCATCCTGATCAAAGAGGTGTAATTGAATTGGTATCAGAGGATGTTGGCTATATTAGTGATAAGGGTTTAGGTGGACTTGAGGAATTAGACAAAGAAGCTGATGAATCTAGTCTCTATCAAAAGAATACACAGGTCATTAATGCAGCCACCTATAAAATGTAATACAGGAGTTGATAATATGCTAGAAATAGGTAGATGGGCTCAGTTAATAGACCATCATGAAATGATCAAAGAGGACATATTAAATAATAGTAAGATAAGAGGTCTTAGCAAACTGGAATGTAATGAGTACATGGATTTAAAACTTCGCCATGATGAGCAGCTTTTTAGTAAATCTCCAGATAGAGATTCTAATAGGAAAATTGCATCAAATAAATACGCATGATTATAATATGCTGCAATGCTAGTCGGTGTCAGGTACCTAATCGGTGCCTGGCACCTTTTAACATGGTACCTTTTAAGATATCTCACCCTTTTGATTATTACACATATGATATATTAGAATTTTATTGATTATGAAA
>SHOH01000005.1:12257-13345 GCA_004294845.1 Anaerolineaceae bacterium | reverse complement strand
CTCACCCTTTTGATTATTACACATATGATATATTAGAATTTTATTGATTATGAAAGGAATAAGATATCTATGTATTATAATAATAAACCTGGCGATAATAGATTTGATCCATACAATTCAAGTAAAAAAACCTTTTACCAAAGCCGATACCCATATAGAGGCTCGATAGACCAAGGACCAAATCCATATGTGACCAATATTCATGAAGCTGCTCTTCGCAATGATACATTTCGAACAGCATTATGGACCGGAGAACATTTGCAATTAACACTTATGTCGATTAATGTATGCGACGATATAGGTTTGGAGATGCACCCTGATGTTGATCAATTTCTCAGAATCGAGCATGGTCAGGGTCTTGTAATGATGGGTGACAGCAAAGATAATCTGTGCTATCAGCAAAGAGTTTGCGAAGACTATGTTATATTTGTTCCTGCAGGCACTTGGCATAACCTGATTAACACTGGTAATACTCCTATTAAGCTATATTCTATCTATGCCCCACCAAATCATCCTCATGGAACAGTCCATGTAACAAAAGAGGATGCAGAACATTAAAGTATCCTGTAACAGTGTCAGGCACCATTACAGAAAAGTGAACAGTTTTGTTAACATTTTCGTAATGGTGCCTGACACCTTTTTTATTTAATTTTACATATTAGCTGTGTCATTGTACCCATTGGACAATAGATACACCATGATCTAGGTTTAAATAATATATTTGTTATTATACCGAGAACTGTTGATGTCATCATAACGCTATAAAAGCCAAAAGCAAACTGTGATATCCAAAGAGGAATATCGGTAATCCTATATGCAAAGCTCCAGGGCAATCTAAAGGTCCACAAAAGCTTTACTGTCTCCGAGAGACTTCTTACGTCCTTAAATACCAGAAAGGTAATTAACAGCATCTGTCCAAACATTATCATAAAAAAAGTTAGAAAACCATACCTGAACCACTTAGAAACCATCCATCTTGGCATCGGTTTATTTCGCGATATACCAAGCTTTTTTCCAAGCAATGAAAATAATTGTCCCCTACCACAGTACTTATTACAATATGCCTTGGTACCCTTTGTTGCAGATAT
>SHOH01000005.1:0-12157 GCA_004294845.1 Anaerolineaceae bacterium | reverse complement strand
TGTATAGATATTGCATTTCTTGGGCATACCTTAACGCAACAACCACAAGCAGCACATAAATCTTTAGTAACCTCAGCAAGTCTTTTCGCCATGTCAAATTTCCGCCTTTAGCATAAATGTTAAGCATATATTAGCACATGAATTTGCATATATCTGTGATAAAGTTACATACACAAAAAAATCAGGTGTATACCTAAAATTATCAGCACATGCCGGTAATCCTAAGTAGATACACCTTTGTCGGTGACAGGTACCCTTATTTTTCTTCTTCCATATACTCAATTACATCATCATTGAATTGATCTCCGATATAGGCTTTGCCGTTAGAGTATTTCTCAAGGTAGTCACTACGAATCGTATTGTTAACCCGTATGATTTCATCCTTTAAATCATTAGCAGACATTCTGATTGCACCCTTACCTAGAATTATTAGTTGCTCCAAGGCATCGGATGTTGCTACGGTCACATAATTATCCCTTGCGATTTCATGGGTTACCTTCTCTATATATTGATCTGCGGTTTCGGCCTCCTTGGTATATACCACGTCTATGTTATGGTATTTTTGTATCTCTCCTACACCGCCCTTAACCTTATAAGCATCAAATACAAGGATAAGTATGCATTTTTTAAAGCCTTGATAATTGCTTAATATATCCATAAGCTTTTGTCTTGCTGCATCCATACTCTCAGTGGCCAGTTCGTTTAGCTCGTCCCATGAAAATATTATATTATAGCCATCCACTAAAAGATATTCCTTAGCAGATGGTTTTTGTTTTATCTTACTGCTGTTTTGCTCTCTCTTATCTTGCCAGGAATTTGATCCTGATGGATTCTTCTCGTAGCCCAATCTACTTTTAGTATAGACCACACTCTGCTTGATAGGACCAAATGTTCGCGTAAATATCTCCTCAAGCTCTTTATCCTCCTGCCAAGAATCAATCTTCCCCTTTGAGGATTTATTCGCCGAATCTCCCGGATTAAACACAGAATCGGCATCTTCATAAGGATTTATATTCGCAGTATTGTCCCCTAACTTATTAGGATATAACTCATCCATGGAGTTTTCAATATGCATATATTTTTCAACCTGGTCCCAGGAGACCATAAATCCTGCCCCGTGGGTACAAAACACCGAACCGGTGGGATTACCCAGATCAGATTCACTATCATAGCCTATTCTATCTATTACCTCTTCTTCATTGTGACATGGCTGGTAGCCTGCCATAGTACAAAACAAGCTGCCCCTTCCTCTGGTGTAGGCATTTACTTCCACATGATAGCCGCTCATTGTCGCTACGGGAGCATTGCCTATAAGAATCGCCATATCGCCATTTATTTGAGGTGGCTCGAAGCTTCCGCTCATCTGCTGTATATCCGTCATAGCACGACCTATAGTGTCAGCCGGAGCTTCCAATCTAAAATCATAATAGGGTTCAAGAAGAATACTCTTGGTCTTTTTCAGACCTTGGCGTACTGCCCGATAGGTTGCCTGTCTAAAATCTCCACCCTCTGTATGTTTAAGGTGGTTTCGTCCTGATATCAGGGTAATCTTCATATCAGTAATGGGAGAACCTGTTAATACCCCTAGGTGCTCCTTCTCATCCAAATGGGTTAAAATAAGTCTTTGCCAGTTACGATCCAGTACATCCTCACTACATTTGCTGTCAAAGCTAAGCCCGGTGCCCGGCTCTGTCGGTTCCATAAGAAGATGGACCTCTGCATAATGCCGTAAAGGTTCAAAATGCCCTACTCCTACTACCGGCTGCTCTATAGTCTCTTTATATAATATGTTGCCGGCCCCAAACTCCACCTCTACTCCAAATCGCTCTTTTATTACACTTTTTAATATCTCAATCTGTACCTCACCCATAAGCTGAATATGAATCTCCTGAAGCTGCTCATACCAAACGATATGAAGCATCGGATCTTCCTCCTCCAGCTCTCGAAGCTGTGAAAGCATACGAAAGGCATTAGACTGTGCCGGTAATATTAGCTGATAAGTAAGAACCGGTTTAAGTACAGACAAGTCCAAGTCCATTTCTATTCCAAGTCCTTCACTGGGAAATGTCCTCGTTAGCCCAGTAACAACGCAGACTGCTCCAGCTCCTATCTCATCCACTGTTTCATATCTGGTTCCTGAATATAACCTTATCTGATCAATTTTCTCCTCCCATATATCTCGAGATTCATGTGTAGACACCTCATTCGTCTTTCGGTTTGTAACCTGCATCTTAACCTTGAGACTACCACCGGTTATCTTCATATAGGTTAGGCGATTGCCCTGCTCATCTCTTGCTATCTTATATACTTTGGCTCCAAATGCTTCAGGATAATGCTTATTAAGAGTATATTTTCTTAATCCTGAAATAAACTCCATTACACCATCCTGCTTAAGTGCAGAACCAAAAAAGCAGGGAAATGCCTTTCTTCTGCTTATAAGCTTAGCAATATCCTCTGTCTCAATTACTCCCTTATCAATATAAGTATGAAGCAAATCCTCATCACACACTGCCAGGTTTTCCATAAGTAATGTAGTCTCTTGGTCTTTGCTAAAGTCCAAACATCCTTCATGAAGTATTCCCTTAAGATCGTTCATAATTTCCTGCCTGTTGGCGCCATCCAAATCCATTTTATTTATGAATATAAATGTTGGAACCCTGTACCTTAGTAGCAATCTCCATAATGTCTCTGTATGTCCTTGTATACCCTCACTTCCGCTGATTACAAGTATCGCATAATCTAAAACCTGAAGGGTCCTTTCCATTTCAGCTGAAAAATCCACATGTCCCGGTGTATCAAGCAGTGTAATTTCTAAATCCTTATATGTGAATACCGCCTGTTTGGAAAAGATGGTTATACCCCTTTCTCGTTCAAGCTCATAGTTATCTAAAAATGCATTTTTATGGTCTACCCGGCCAAGCTTTCTGATACTCCCTGTCTGATATAAGAGACTTTCAGCTAAAGTAGTTTTGCCTGCATCCACATGGGCCAATATCCCGATTACAAGCTTTCTCATCAAATATCTCCTGTCTATATATATCAATTTTCATATTAGTAAAATATAATAGTAAAATCCATATTGATTTTCCAATCTTTAGAGTATGTTATCTATGCTGTTCAAAAAGAATAGGATGTTTTTCTAATTATATCATTTATTCGAGTAAAAATAAGCATCAATATAAAAAAATACAAAAAAGACGTATTGCCCCCTATTAATCATAGTTTATTAGCAACACGTCCTAATGTGTCTCTATTATTTTGTTTATTACCGAAGCCTTCAAGCAAGTTCAACCTCTAGGGTTCTGGAATCCTTATCTTCTTCCTAAACCTTTACCAAGTCCCATACCCATGCCATTTCCTCTGCCACGACTTCTCCCGAACCCCATGCCATAACCTCTTCCAAAGCATGACCCAAACTGTCTGTCTGTGCCTGCATTTCCTTCAAAGTTACGGTTAGCTATGTTATCCTTAATGTTTTGGTATATTTCATCGGCTTCTTCTTGAGTTAATATTCCTTCCTTAACACTTTGGTCAAGTAATTCCTTTTTCTGCTTAAGAATCTCATTTTGAAAATCCTCAAGTTTTCCTTCATCATTTACAATAGAAGCAAGGGTCCTGCCCTCTGCTCTAACTTCATATATCTCTTGGACAGTTTTGCCTGTAAGATTAGCTACTATTTCTGCAGGTGTAAGTGAGGATGCAGCAAAGGCCGTACCTGCTACCCCAAATACTCCTATTACTACAGCAACAATAAGTAATTTTTTTATTCTTTTCATTTATTACACTCCTTTTCTTTATGAATTATTAAGAACATATATAGATTTCATTAGCTTTCTTATATCTTGCTCTTACAATTTTATTATAAAAAAGAAATGTGATAGAAGAATGATAGAAGATTAAAAGTTTTGTGATATTTTAAATTCAAACCAGAATTTTGATCCCTGGCCAAGCTTACTATCCACACCATATCTATAACCATGAGCATCTAAAATGTATTTTGAAATCGCTAACCCAAGCCCCGTGCCTCCTATTTTTCTATTTCCTGTTTTATCAACCTTATAAAACCTGTCCCATACATAGGGTAAGTCATTTTCTGCAATACCTTTTCCCCTATCAACAACCTCAATTTTTGCTCTATCATTTTCAGAAGTTATATTCAGACTAACATTTCCACCCTCTACTGAGTGGTTTAACGCGTTATTTATAAGGTTATACAAGACCTGCTCTATCTTGGCTTCATCTCCATAAGTATATATATCTTGGCTTTCATTATAGATCAGATTTATGCCTGCTTTTTGTGTTAGAATTTCAAATCTAGCGTATATTCTTTTCAATGTATCGGTAATATTAAAAGTCTGTTGATTTAGCCTGGTATAGCCTGCTTGAAGCTGAGAAAATTCCAATATCTCTTGAACCATATCGCTAAGACGGTTTGATTCTTCAACAATAATATCCAGATGCTTCTCTCTTTTCTCCGGCAAATCACCGCTTATATCCTTAATTGTCTCCGCATAGCCCTTTATGAGGCTTATAGGTGTTTTTAATTCATGGGATACATTAGCAATCAGATCCTTCCTGAGATTATCTACCTTGGATAGCTCTTCACCCATATGATTAATTGTCTCTCCCAGAGTACCGATTTCATCCTTTCGCTTTAAGTTAATTCTTGCCGAAAGATCACCATCTGCCATAGTCATGGCCACTTTGTTAATTTCAAGTATAGGTCGGGTAAATGATTTTGTTAAAAGTGTTGCTAAGATGATAGCAGTAAACAGTAAAATGAATGTTATAAATAATAGTTGATTTTTTAGAATATTTGCTGTTTCATTAACAGGAACCAATGGCAAAATTAAAAACAATCCACCCTGAACACTTTCATCAATAATAACCGGAATGCCTATAAGTGTTGAACCGCTTCCAAATCTGGGATGAGTCATAGGAACTGATATTTCTTTACCCTCAAATACCTTTTGATATGCATCTCTTTGAATTCTATTGCCCATCATCATATGCATCCCTCCACCCATACCCATTTGACCGGTAGAATATAAGGTATCATAGTTTATATCGACAAGCTCCGCTGTCAAATTATTGTTATAAGCTAGCTCATCCATAGTATCCATAAATTTATCGAAGTTATCTTCTTCAATCATATTTACAGCATGTAATGCCTCTTTTTTTATATCATCCACTCGAATTTTTACATAAAATTGTTCTAAAAAAGTGATTTGAAATAGCCATAACATTATCAATATCACAATTATTAAGGCCATCATAGCACCCCAAAGTTTTGCCGCTATTCCCTTCATAATTCCCCTCCGGCTTCAAATTTGTATCCAATTCCCCATACTGTGACAATGTAGTTACGATAGCTACCAAGACTTTCACGAAGCATTTTAATATGGGTATCCACTGTTCTATCCTCTCCCATAAAGTCATAGCCCCATACCGAATCAAGCAACTGGTTTCTTGAAAATGCTCTGTTGGGATTCCTTATAAGAAATGTTAGTAATTCATATTCCTTTGGAGTCAAACTCACATTACTCCCATCTACATACACATTCCTCGAATTAAAATCAATTTCAATCCCACCAACCTTTACTTTATTATTATCATCCTTCTTATCATGTATCTGCTCACTTCTTCTGATAATAGCTTTTATTCTGGCAATTAACTCCCGTGGACTGAAAGGCTTTGTAATATAATCGTCTACACCCAACTCAAATCCCAAAAGCTTGTCATATTCTTCTCCCCTGGCCGTTAACATGATTATAGGAACATCGGATGTCTTTCTTATGACTTTACATACCTGCCATCCGTCCATCTTAGGCATCATAACATCCAAAATTATCAGTGAATACTTATTGTTTAATAAGGAATTCAGTGCCTCTACACCGTCCGAAGCTTCATCTATTTCAAAGCTTTCAAAAGTTGCATATTCTTTTATCATATCCCTAATTCTTTCATCATCATCAACAATCAGTATTTTATCCATTGTAATTCACCTTCTTTCATAGGACTATCTATATTAAGATATCATGATACTATACTTTTCTTATAATATAGTTTGTAAATCTAGTGTTTCACTATATTAGATAGCTTTAGTATAGTCTCAATATGTGAAAAAAGTATGATAATCATTCTGACATTAAAATCAGATGAAAAAGATGAGGCTGATTCATAAATGGTAGTGGCTGTTAAAAAAAATTAATTTTTCAACAGCCACTTTGATTTTATGAATCAGCCTCATATAAATGTGAATCTATACTCAAAAAGCAAATACTAATACAGGGTTCTAGAAGCTATTTCTCTCTGTACATCAGGTGACAGAGTCACAAATCTTGCACTGAAACCACCTACACGAACCATTATATGCCCGTATTTTTCAGGCTCCTTCATAGCATTTTCAAGATCATGTCTGTTTAATACGCTAATCATTGCCTGCTGACCGCCTTTTGCAAAATAAGTCTTCATAATACTTCGCAGGACATCCGGATGTTCTGTAAACAGCTCTCTTGAAAGTGTAATATTCTGAACCGCTCCTGCATGTATATGGGTATCTAGCTTAGTCAGTGAGTTAAGCATTGCTGTTAGTCCGCTCTTGTCGGTTCCTCCGGCAGGATTGTTGGCATTGGCCATAGGCTCTTTCTCAAGTCTGCCATCAGCACTGGCTCCAGTAAATCTGCCAAGTATGGTGTTGGCTTCATTATTGATGATAACAACCAGATAGGAATGAAGATTTACTCTATCCTTTTGCTCTTTAACCTTATTACATATGAAGTTATGAAGCTCTTTGGCAAGAGAATCTACCTTTTCTAAATCATTACCAAATTTCTCAGCCTTTAGTAAGAGCTCCCGCTCCTTTTCATAGCCCTTGAAATTAGCCTTTAAAGCTTTAAGCAGTATATCTTTGCCGATTAATTTCTTATCGAATACCACTTCTTTAATTGCATAAAGACTATTGCTGGTATTAATATTACCATAAGTTTCTAAGGTACCGCCCAAGTATTTTGCTCCGCCCTCAAGTACACCCTTACCTCTTGCTACACAGTCATCAAATAGGATGCTAATATATAATAATGTTCCTTCTTTGGCTACAAAGTCATATTCTAATTTTTGCTGTTCTGCTAAAATCTCAATATAATAAGTAAGCTGTTTTTGATAAGCCTTATAGAATTCATCATAAGTTTCAAAATCAGTTAGAGTGCCAAGCTTTAAGCCCATACTCTTATCAAAGAGCATGTCATGACCGTTAAACATAGTGACTTCCAGTGCCTTTAGCAGATTAATAATACCGTTAGGTGAGCCGATGCTTTTCTTATTGATAACATACTCACCACAGCCAAACATCATATACTGTGTTGCTTCTTCCTCGTCTAACTCAAAGGCTTCTTGTACTGCAGGTATGTTAACCTCGTCGTTATATAGCATCGGATATGTTCTTCCCTCTCCTATACATTCATAAGCCTTATCCAGTAAAAGAGAATTCTGGCCCTCATAAAAACGTAGTGAAAGCTGCGGCTCAGCTTCAACTACAGTTCTGGATGCTTCTATAGCCAACAAAGCAAAGGCATCCGCTGCCTCTTCATTCTTTCTACCTTTACCGCCAATTATAACACGGCTATGAAATACTGTATTTCTATCTGCAATAAGCTTCCATAAGGATTGTACATAACTTAAAGCTTCCTTTTCTGTAATTCTTCCGCACTTATAATCATTAACCAAAAACTCACCAAGATAATCATCCATACGACCATAATTCAACACACCGCTTATTAAAGCATAGAGCCAGGCCAGCTGCATTGCCTCTACAAAGGTCTCGGGTGCCTCATGGGATATCTTTCTTAGTACCCTGGCGAGCTCTTTTCTTCCAGCCTGTTCAGCCTCAGTGGCATAGTTCATACAGACAGATGATAAAGTATCCAGTGCCATCTCCATTCCCTTATATAACATAAGATCGCCACCGCTAGCTTTGGCAGTTTCCAGGCGAGATCTAATCTCTTCTCTTAAACCATCCAGACCTAAAGCCAGTAACTTATCATAATCCAAAAAGGCTCCAACCACACGATATAAGGGAAAAGCCACTTCGGAATGCATCCAATACAGATCCTCGGGCAAGGCCTGCTTCATATATTCGGGAAATGCTTGCCTAAGTCTATACCTGGTCTCCTTGGTCTTCCAAAAATCCAATAGCTCATTGATATGCAGTATTTGCTCAGGAGTACAATTATCACGCTCCCAGGCTTGCTCCGCACGTTCAATATCATAAAAATATCCTACGCTTCTACCCAGTAAGGGCTCGTTAGAAAAGCCCAGCTCTATGATACGCTTCCTTCCTGCCAGAAGGTCTCCCTCCTCCATTGGAATAAATTCATATTCACTCATAACCTTAAGGCATTCGGCTTCACGAATTGCTTTGTGGTTTTTTTCATTATCCAGGAATGCATTAGTGAATTTTGTGATATATTCATAAAATGATAACATAATATACCTCCTGTTAATCTATATTGTAAGGACGCAATCTCCTATGCAATATTATTTATCTACCTCCATGAATGATTGACTTCCTATACATTCTATACTAATATAGTGTTACTTAATACTGTATAACGAGGTGACTTAATGGGAATTATTTTTGATATCCAACGCTGTAGTTATCACGACGGACCCGGCATCCGTACGACAGTCTTTTTAAAGGGCTGTAATTTACGTTGTCCCTGGTGTCATAACCCGGAGTCCTTTCTAGTGGAGCCTCAGCTTCAATATACTTCAGGCAACTGTAATAGTACTACCATGATAGGGAGCCCTACTATTTTAGGAAGCCCTACTATTGTTGGGCGGGAAATGTCAGCCCAGGATGTTCTCCAAATAGTTTTAAAAGATATTGACTATTATATCACAAGTGGTGGTGGAGTAACATATTCAGGTGGTGAGCCTACCAAGCAACCGAAATTTTTGCTGGAGCTACTGAAACTATCAAAAGAGCACCAGCTTCATACCTGCCTCGAAACCAATGGATATGTCCGTAAACCGGTTCTTGAGAGCATCATTCCATATGTTGATCTTTTTTTACTGGATTATAAGTCAGAGGATCCAAAAGTATTGTCACAAATCCCGGGAACAGGGGACGGAAAGCTTTGGTTTGAAGCATTAGAATATATACAGTCAATGGACAAGCCGGTCATACTTCGCATGCCAATCATCCCGGGCTTTAACGATTATCCTGAGCATTTTGCTAGAGCAAAGTCTCTTAAAAACAAGTACTCCGTAGTTAAAAAGATAGAGATAATGCCTTATCATCTACTAGGTTTGGACAAATGGGAGCAAATAGGTCTGGAATACTCTTTAAAGGATCTCCCTGCCGCTACACCGGAGCAAGCAGCCCACTGGAGATCCCTAATTACAGATTAATCAGCAGTAGCTAGGTAACATTTGTTGTTGGCTACTGTTAGTCTGTGATGTCCATAAATACCTGCGCCAATTATACCATTTTCTTGTTCATCCAGAGTATATAGGAAGTTTAGTCCATAAGCCGGATATGGTTTTCTTGTATGCTTAACCACAAATTCCTCAAGAAGTTTTCTAGGGAAACCCTCCATCTGTAGGATACCGCCTCCCAATATAATATGATGTGGATCAAAAATATTGATTTCGCTAGCTATAGGAATAGATAGATATTCAATCTGCTCTATAATCTCAGGAGCATCTCCATGCTTAACATATATGTCTTTTATATTTGTTTCAGGAAATTTGGTCTTACATAGCTCCTCTAGGTAACGTCCGGCTGCAACAGCTTCAATACAACCTTCATTTCCACAGGAACATTTCTTCTTGTTTCCAATAACCGGTATATGTCCGAGCTCACCGGCAACTCCGTGTTTTCCCAGTAATATTTCACCGTTGATGTAGATAGCATTACCAAAACCGGTCCCGATATAGAATCCAAGCGTGACTCCGCCTTTTGGTATCTTTAATTCTTCAAGATCATGATACATTAACATATTAACATCCCGGTTAATATACACAGGAATTTTGAACTCTTCTTCATATAAATCAACGATAGAGACATTATCAAGACCTTCTATATTCGGTGTAGATAGCACAACCTTACGTTCATGATCTATAGTAGAGGGAAAACCCATGGATATCGCTTGGATTTCATATTCCTTTTCATGCAAATTAATATATGATTTTATAAAAGCCATAAGGCCATTAACAAAATTTTTATCACCGTTTAAATCCATAGTGTTACATATGTAAGGATGATAAAGTCTGTTCATTCGGTCTACCAAGCCCATTCGGCAATAAGTGCCCCCGATATCCAAACCTACTACACATTTGTTTCGCATTCTTAATATCCCCTTTTCGTTTCATTGTTGTTCGTTATAACACGTACTAATTTTTAGTCGCTATTTCAAAATCTCTATACATAAAATCTATTGCCTTATTCAAATCTCTGTCTAATCCAAATAATCCTGTATTACCCATTGCATAACCTTCCGCTCCCGCTTCATCCATTGCCTTAAAATTAGCAATATTGCAGGCTCCGTCTACTTGTATGATATAATCCAGATTATGTTCCTCACGGTATGCTTTGGCTTCACGTATCTTATCAAGCGCTTCAGGAACAAATTTGCTTCCTGAATATCCGATATCCACAGTCATAATAGTGAGCAGCTTAACGCGATTCAAGTAATGCTTTGCATATACTAAAGGTGTGGCTGGATTAAGTGCTAAACCAAACCTACATCCTAAGCTTATAATTCTATCAATCAAGCGAAATGCTTCATGGTTAATCGTTTCCGCATGACACGTAATTATGTCTGCTCCTGCTTTAGCAAGCTCTTCTATATAATCTCCCGGATTCTCTACCATAAGATGACAGTCGATCGGCTTAGTGGCTATTTTTGATATTTCCTTTACAAACATCGGTGACAAGGTAATATTTTTTGCAAAATGGCCATCCATAATATCTGCATGGTACATATCAATCCGTTTGTTTAATATCGATATCTGCTCCTTCACATGTAATATATCCATACACATAAGAGAGGCATTAAATATTGGTTTTTTCATGTATGCTCCTTTCTGGCAAGTAGGTCTATGTTGACTGTCGTTTCACAAGAAATACCGGAATACGCTTCAGTTTTTCTTCAATCGGCTGATTTCTCAATAACTGAAGGAGGTAATTCACTGCTGTTTTTCCAATCACATCAATCTGCTGATGAATTGTCGTAATAGGGAGCGCGTTAAATTCTGACACGCTGATATCGTCATATCCTACGATTTTAACATCCTGCGGTGTTTTAATACCCTTTTGGTTAAGTGCAGCATAGCTTCCTAAAGCCAGCCAGTCGGTAGTTGCAAAGATCCCATCAAAGGAAGTACCATCCTCTACCAGCTTTGATACACAGTCTCTTGCAGTATCATAATTCATTTTGTCTAGATATATAATATTATCAATATTCATAGGAATATTGGCTTCTTTATGAGCTTTCTTATACCCCTCAATACGGGCAGCCTGACTGGAAAGTCTTCGACGGTCTGTAAGCATTATGATGTTCCTACAACCCTTATCTAACATTTCCTTAGTTGCCAAATACCCACCCTGGACATTATCCGATTCAATTATTATATATTGCTCAAGGTCTTTAGCGACCGGGGTACGGTCAATAAATACAGTTGGAATATCCTGAATATACTCGGATACACCACTTGAGCCTCCAGATATGTATATCAAGCCGCTGACATTCTGAACACTCAGCATCTGAAGTCTCTTTTTTTCCATCTCAATATCTTCGTTAGTATTGCAGATAAAAGAACCATATCCTTCCTTGAATAAATTAGTCTCTATTTCATAGGCCAGCTTTACAAAGAATTCATTTGTGATTTCAGGTATAATTATACCGACGTTAGTCATTTTCTTTGTTCGAAGTCCCTTTGCTACCATATTGGGTACATAATTGTATTCCTCAATTATTTTCTTTACCCTTTCTTCGGTTTCTTTCGAATAGCGACCATTTTCATTAATAATTCTAGAGACGGTTGCTATAGAGACTCCTGCCAATTCAGATATACCTTTGATTGAAATCTTATTCTTCTTCATATTCACCCAGCCTTTGCGTAATCGTTTTATCACACATATTATAGCAATTCG
>SHOH01000260.1 GCA_004294845.1 Anaerolineaceae bacterium | reverse complement strand
AACATAATTTTAATAGTGGCTTGCATTTTACGCAAAATAACTTAAAATAAATATATATGTAAATAGTTAATACTTAGGAGGCAGCGATATGCAGAAAGAAACCTACGATATTAAAAGAGTACATAAAGTAAATCTTACGGTAATAGTTGTTTTGGTTTTTATGATCTGTGGCTTAGTAGTAGCATCCAGTGGATGGGCTGCAAGTATTTTTCCAATTATAGCAGGAGTTATAATTCTAGGCCTAAGCTTTCTTAACTATTATCTTCCAATTCCCCAATTCCTTAAAAGTCTGTTTTTCCCGACACTTCCATATATTATAATTATGGGCTTGTTCTATGCAGAAGGATTTGCACTTAATCAACACTATCTTCTTATGGTGTGCATTACAATGGTAGCTCTTTATTTTAATAAAAAACTAATTATTACTTTCGCGGCTATATTTACAGCAGTTTTTATAATAACCTATGTTACAAATCCCATAGGACTTCTGGGTGGTAGTAATTTTGAGATTTTCATTACAATGCTTGTATCAGTAGACGGAATGATGCTTCTCTTATATTTTCTGGCTAAATGGGGTAATGAGCTTGTTGAAAGATCAGCAAAGACAGAGGCAAAGGCTAATGAGCTGCTTAGTATGCTTAAGAAATCAAATCGATCCATGGAGAATACTACCTTAGAATTAGATAATAACGTAGGTCGCTTTAATAAGGAGGTTACCGGAATCTATGATGCCAGTCGAGGCATATTAGATTCTGTACAACAAATGTCGGCAGCTATTGAAGAGGAAGCCTCCAGCATTTATACGATTAATGATTCTATGAGTACTTCTCTTCAAAGCATTAATCAGACCGTAGCCATATCAAAGGGTATATCTGAGAAATCTGATGAAATAACCAATAAGGTTGATGAGGGCTGGAATAAAATTAATGATATAGATAGAGAGATGGATACTGTTAACCAAACCATTAAAAGCACGGCAGAAACAGTTAGTGAGCTTAAAACTAGTCTTGAAGAAATAAATATATTATTACAGGGTATCAATGATATTGCTGTACAGACTAATTTACTAGCCTTGAATGCCTCAATTGAATCTGCACGAGCTGGGGAGCATGGAAAAGGCTTTGCGGTTGTAGCGGAGCAGGTAAGAAAGCTGTCAGAGCAAAGTAAAGGTATAGTAGCTAATATCTCTGAGGTTACTGAAGATATTTTTATTAAAGCAGATGCTGCTGTAAAGCGTTCAATAGAGGGAGAAAAAGCCGCCTCGGACAGTGTGAAAACCATACATGAGTTATCAGAATATTTTTCGGAGATTAAGGATTCCTATAAAGAAACTAATTTGGAATTAAATAAAGGGATGGCTGAAATTGAATCCGCAGCCATGAATTTCGCTATGGTACAGGAGCAAATTACCAATGTGGCAAGTATATCAGAGGAAAACTCGGCTTCCACACAGGAAATCCTATCCTTTATTGAGGCTGAGAATAATCAGATTGCTACGATTAACAAAGCCGTATCGGGTCTACAGGATTTAAGCAGTAATCTAAAGAAGATGG
>SHOH01000121.1:5335-8372 GCA_004294845.1 Anaerolineaceae bacterium | reverse complement strand
AAACCCAAAAGAATTTCTACCGAATCCTTCAAAGTAGTAACCTCTCCAACATTGCCTGGAAAAATAACATAAGGAACATTTGGAAATCTGCTTTCCTTTCCTGTCTGCCATACCGGGATTCCAGGTTTGATCTGACCTAGAATATTAGCTCTTTTAACCTTTAGAGCTTTAGTACCAATATCACTAGATGTTATGCCGCCTTTTGCTATTATAAAAGCTGGTGTTACATTTAATTTTCCGATTAAAGATTGCACTGCATCAGATATTTTAACTGATCTTTTGAGTGCCTCTTCCTTTGTATCATTCTCAAGGGTCAATAGTTTTCTTTTAGTATATACTACAACAGTTTTACCTTCGCTTAGATAAATTTCTTCTTTAGAAACAACCCTAGAGACTTCATCCTCAAGTTTGCCCTCTTCAAGTACGAGATCAGAATTAAATTCAATAAATTCAATGTCTTCAATTTCTCTTAATGCCTCAAGTTGTTCTGACGTTTTTAAAGTATGAGAACCTACTATAACAATTCCGCCATTATTTTCATTTTCAATAATCATTTCTTGTTTACTAAGTAAATGCTTATCTGTTATTCCACCAAATACCTTTACAAATCCTGCTGCAGTACGATATAAAAACTTTTTTCCTTTTGCAATCGCCCTATATAATGCAATGCAAAAAACTTTTATATCAATATCATCAGCAGCATTTACTACTATCTTGTTATAATCTTTAGTATTAAGAAGTTTTGTTTCTATTTCATCTAGTTTAATGTTCCTTAACTCCTCAATGGAAATTGAGATTATTTGTTCTTTTTTATATTTTCCGTTTGTTTTTTCTTCAACATAATCACACAAATTTGAAGAAGTATATCCAAACGTCTTATCTTTAGCAAATTCTGTTTCTCCTGCAGGTGTTAGCTGTTCACCTTCTTTTACATAATGTGTATCATTTATTGTAAAGCGTCCGCCTTCTTTAAAATATGGACACAGAATTTCACCGTCAATCTTATTATCATTATAATTCTCGATTTTTTCTTTAAGTATTTCTGTTTCAATGGGATAATGCCCTCTTAAGGTAGAATCGCTACGACTAATAATCTGATAGCTTTTATTTTCTTTCATAGCTACTTCTTCAATAATCTTTCCAATTTCACTATGTGCTTTTATTGTTTCTTTTTCTGAAAAACCTCTAGAGTTTGTTAGTATAAAAAACATCTTGTTTTTTTCTTTAAAGCCATTTCTAATGCTTTCTTCTGACCAATCAGTAAATACAGATACATTATGTACAGTCTGAACCCCTGTAGGGTCATCATCAAGCACGATGATTTTATCATTATTTTTGCTTATTTCATCTTGTAAAAGTATATCAATCCTTTTAATATCATCATCTAAATGAGATCCGTTGAATATACTGTCTTTATCAAAAGACGCCTGTTTGTTCATTATTTAAACCTCCTTGATATCATAAAATCATAAAATACTATCCTTTTAAATATGCAGAAAACTTTATTGATAATAAAAAAATAATATATAGTGAAAGTGTAAATTATAAAACCTACATAGCAGGCTGATAACCAAGTTCCTGCGAAATCTTCGAGGCTGTCTCTTCCAATACAGCTAGTACATATGTCATATGTTCTTTTTGTGGTCTTTCATGTAAAGAAACACTAACTGCTGCAAAAACTTGTCCTGTATTTAAGAAAATAGGCATGGCAATACAGAATAGATTTTCATTATATTCAAAATCATCAACAGAGTATCCTTGTTCCTTTATTTTACTCAATTCATTACTTAAACCTTCAGCTGTAGTGATTGTAGAGTCTGTGTATTTTATATAATTAATCTTCTGCAATATAGATTGTTGTTCTAGATATGGAAGATGGGCAAGAATACATTTGCCAATAGCACTTGCATTTACTGTCTTATTGACACCTATAGGAACATCGGATAAACCAGGTGAAAGATTACCCTCTAAACGAAAAATACACGTTATTTCTGTCTTTGAATTATTAATTATTCCAAGATTGATAGTTGAAAAAAGTTCTTTTGCTGCTCTTTCCATGTGTATCTTTGCAGTTGATATCAAACTACTTTGTGACATATGATAAGCAATAGTGAAAAATTTTAACCCCAATTGATAGCGCCTAGTTATTGAATCATATTGCACGAAATCTAACTTCATCATCGTATTTAATAATCGATGAACTTTTGAAACATTCATATCTATCGCTTCTGCAATATCTTTTATTCTACACCAATCTTTGCCGGTAAGATAATTAATAATTTCTAATGCGCTATAGACAGAGTTGTTAATTGTTGAATCTTCATTTTTTGATGTTTTATTTTTCATATTATCCTTTATATGATATCTATAAATTAAGATATCATAATGTCCTTTCTATAAGAGTCATCATAAAATACTTTGCTGTTTCAATTTATATTTTATTGTCCATTTTATCTTTGCCTTACCATAAAGTAAGTTTATGAATACTTAATTAAAGATATATTATTCTAATAATATAACAAATAAATCATTTTTGCAATATTGAAGTTTACTCTAATATACTAAATTGAATAGTAAATATTAAAATTTAATTTTATGGAAACCATAATATCATAAACTTCTTTGTAATTCTCTTTTCTTCATGGAAGTTATTCCGGAACAAAAGCGGATTTTGACTGATTACTCGCCTTATTAGAAATAGAAAATGTGAAAGACTTTTCAAGCATTATAGATAAGCTCCATAGACTAAGGGATATACCAAAACCAAAAGAAATAAATATAGAAGTCTGAATATCAAAGCCTGGAATTAATAAAACAGGAAGAAATATAACTATTACGCTGATAAATACTCTTCTGTATATACTTGATAATCTTCCCATCATGTGCCTCCCGACTTATTCCATATATTTACATTTTTACAGTTTTATTATAACAACTGATTATGGAAAGTCAAGGTGGTTTATTATGAAACAATACTTTAAGCTTCCTTATATACAAAAATCCCTAAGTCGAATTATCAACTTAAGGATAGCATATT
>SHOH01000121.1:0-5235 GCA_004294845.1 Anaerolineaceae bacterium | reverse complement strand
TAATTATATTATAGCATAATATAACAATATTGCAAGTAAATAAGAATCGGCCAACCACCCGGAAGTCATTAGTTTATATCCTATTAGAGAAAGTACATTATTATCTCATAAGCTATAGGCACTAGTATGGCAGGAAGAAGGTTTCCTGTCCTAATCTTTTTACCGAATATCATGTTTATACCGATGGCAAATATCAGTATAGAGCCTATGAATGAAAGATTGCTAATCAGTCTTTCACTTAGGAAAGGCTCAACGAATCCGGCGCCAATTGTAATGACTCCTTGATAGATGCCTACAGGAATTACTGAAAAGAATACACCTATTCCCAAGGTAGAGGCAAAGAATATAGCAACCACACCGTCGATAATTCCCTTAGCTAGAAGCATGGAAGGATCAGCGGATAGACCGTCTCTTAAGGACCCGATTATGGCCATTGCTCCTATGCAGAATAGTAAGGAGCTGTTGACAAAGCCTTCTACGAAGCCTTTATCCTTTTCCTTGTTGACCTTAAGTTTGATCTTTAGCCATTCCCCGACTCGG
Source organism: Anaerolineaceae bacterium (assembly GCA_004294845.1). Taxonomy (GTDB): domain Bacteria; phylum Bacillota; class Clostridia; order Lachnospirales; family Lachnospiraceae; genus Mobilitalea. Next base: position 4,695 of record SHOH01000121.1, on the reverse strand, counting down.
TCAAGTCTTGCTTCGATATTAATGGCTTCTCCTATAAATCCACCGATAGCAAGGGATACAATCATTAGCATTATATCCGTGCTAACTATTTTCCCATCAGTGACTAACAGCAGTCCTTCTAAGGCTCCGCTTATTCCTATGAACATAACTGCAAGCCCAAGACCGCTCATTATGGTTTCTTGAAAACGTTGCTTTAATCCACCCTTAATGATCATTCCTATTGTGGATCCTATCAGAATTAGGGCTATATTGCCCAAGGTACCCAAGCCAATCATATCTATCTTCTAAAGCCGGTATACCGGCTCTTCCTCCCTATAATGTCCTAAGTAAACATCTAACGACTATAATCATGAAAGATGCCTTCTATACTAAGCCTTTTGTCTGCTCCACTTCACGAAGTGCATGTATTGTTCTTTCAAATAGTTCATCAAGCTCCCAGCCAAGCATAGCCGCACCGTCGCTGATAACCTCTCTTGAACAGCCTGCTGCAAATTTGGGGGTCTTGAATTTCTTTCTCAGAGAACTTACCTCTAAATCCATAGTACTTTTTGACGGACGCATAGCAGCACAAGCTCCGATTAATCCTGTTAATTCATCTGTCGCATACAAAACCTTCTCCATCTCATGTTCAGGTTTTATATCTACACATATTCCGTAACCATGACTAGCCACTGCATGTATAAGTCTTTCGTCTAAGCCACGCTCTGTCATAATCTCTTGAGTCTTTATACAATGCTCCTGGGGATACATTCCGAAATCAAGATCATGAAGTAGTCCAACTACACCCCAGAAATCTTCCTCTCCATGGCCTAATTCTCGTGCAAAATATTCCATGACTCCTTCCACTATCCTAGCATGCTTCAAATGAAATTCGTCCTTATTAAACTCACATAAGAGTTCCCATGCTTCTTCTCTGCTTGGTATCTTACCCATGATTTATCCCTCCGAATATTTTATAAGCATAAGCTAATTTAATAACTTATGCTTTACATAATTAATTGTTATTTATGAATATACAACAAAGAGTAAATAAATACAAGTATAATATCCGCCATCATCGCCATCATGATACTTCTCATCACATTCCGGCAATATCCTTAATCACTTCACCTGCAATTATAAGCCCTGCTACCGAAGGCACAAATGATACACTTCCGGGTATCTGTCTCCTGTCGGTACATTTTCTATCTGTACCCGGAGGACATATGCAATTATATTTACAACTGCTTTCCGATCCTTCCTGAGGCTTCATAGCAGGTTCCTTTGAATATACAACCTTCAATTCCTTAACCCCCCTGGCTGCCAGCTCCTTACGCATAACCTTGGCAAGGGGACAGACTGAGGTTTTATATATATCCGCCACCTCAAACCTTGTCGGATCAAGCTTATTTCCTGCACCCATACAGCTGATGATAGGTACATTCTTCTCTTGGCTTCTTAACACAAGCTCAATCTTACCTGATACGGTATCTATGGCATCCACCACATAATCATATTCAGAAAAGTCGAACTGATCTGCTTTCTCTTTGGTAAAAAAGCACTGATGCATAACTACATCCGCCTTAGGGTTAATCTCGAGAATTCTATCTCTCATAACCTCAACCTTGTATCTTCCAATTGTCTTTCTGGTAGCTATAATCTGTCTATTTATATTAGTAAGGCATACCTTATCATCATCTATCAAATCAAATCGGGTGATACCACATCGGACTAAGGCTTCAACCACATAACCTCCTACCCCACCGATTCCAAATACAGCCACTCTCGCCTTATTAAGCTTCTCCATAGCCTCTGCACCAAGCAAAAGCTCTGACCTAGAAAATTGATTCACTCTGATGTCCTCCCTTAATGACCTTATCTGACAATGTATAATAGCTTATTTTAACCTAAAATACAATACTATAATTTTATGTATATCCAATAATGATTTATTACATATCCAATAGTATATCAGCTATTCTTTGACTGGCATAGCCATCTCCATATGGATTGCATGCCTTGGACATTCGATCATACTCCTCTTTATTATTTAATATGTTCCGAATTGCTTGGTAAATCGGCTCTTCCTCTGTTCCGACTAGCATAAGCGTTCCTGCTTGAACTCCTTCCGGACGTTCTGTTGTGTCTCTCATAACCAGAACCGGTTTTCCTAAGCTGGGTGCCTCTTCCTGAATACCACCACTATCCGTGAGAATAAGATAAGCTCTGGCCATAAAATTATGAAAATCAAGAACATCCAAGGGCTCGATAATTCTTATTCTATCGCATTTACCAAGAATTTGATTGGCAGCTTCTCTTACGGCAGGATTCATATGAATCGGATATATAAGCTTAATATCCTCCATCTCCGTCGTAATTCTGAGTATCGCTCGAAACATCTGATGCAAAGGTTCACCAAGGTTTTCTCTTCGATGCGCTGTTAGTAGAATCAATCTACTGTCAGCAGCCCAATCCAAATGTTCATTATTATAATCTTCTTTTACTGTGGTTTTTAATGCATCAATAGCTGTATTACCGGTTACAAAGATTGTTTCAGCTGCCTTTCCTTCTCTAAGTAAATTATCCTTTGATGTATTTGTCGGAGCAAAATGATAATTAGCCAATATCCCTACTGCTTGTCGATTAAACTCCTCAGGATAAGGAGAATAAATATCATATGTCCGTAAACCTGCCTCTACATGACCAAGAGGTAATCTTAGATAGTAACAGGCCAAAGCTGTTACAAAGGTAGTCGTTGTATCTCCATGTACAAGTACAATGTCCGGGCTAATCTGCTCCAATACCTGCTTAATCTCTAATAGTATGTTAGTTGTCACGTCAAAAAGGGTTTGATTATCTTTCATGATAGAAAGGTCAAAATCCGGTTCTACACCAAATGCAATTAAAACCTGATCTAGCATTTGTCGGTGCTGCCCGGTTACACATACAATTACTTGCGCATTAGGTCTACTTTTCAATTCATTAACTAAGGGGCACATTTTAATAGCCTCCGGACGAGTTCCAAATACCAACATGATTTTTTTCAATGAGTACACCCCTCTTTATCAATTGTTAGTTTACTCTCTTCTTAGTTTTCCTTATATAACGCTTCCTTCTTCTAAACTGTAACAGGGTGGGCTTCTTCCCCCTCTTTTTTCCGGTCTTGGAAGCACTTTTAGGTTTATTATTAATGTGATTCTTTTTTGGTGCTAACTTAACAACTTGTTTTGTTTGAGATTTTTCAGTCTCCACTTTCTCTAAAGGTTTTTTCTCTTCTGTTACACCGTCGGGATTATTGCTTTCCATATCCGTTAAGGCTAATAAATCGTCAATTTCCAAGGTAGAATCAGGATTTGGCTCACTATCAATCACAATAATATCAACCTTTATATCATTTTCATTAACTGTTCTATATTGAATGGATTTAATCATATCTTCTTCAAATAATTTGGCTTCTGCTGTTATAGCTTCTGCTGTTTCTAGTTCATCAGATATGGCTACTTCCTCAAATGTATCAACAAGACTATCGGATCCGCGCTCCATACTAATTGTATCATTATTAATCTGCAGATAGTTACCAATAGCGATTGCTATTCTATCCGACAGTCGTATTACTTTATCCCAGAATAATAGTACTATTAAGAATAGAATTATACCAAAAGCAGAAATTATATATCCTATTTTACCATAGCTTGTCATACCATAATGAAGTTCTACTGTATGTCGCCCTGCCGGTAGCTCCAATGTGATTAAGTTCTCCCTTTGTCCTACCGCAATCTCCTGTCCATCCAAGCTAGCAGACCAACGTGGGGTATAGGTTACCGATATGGTTACCTCCTGAGCTTCTTCACTTTCGTATGTAAAGCTTCCTCCATTATAATCCCATTTGTGCTCTGTCACCGAATCAAATACAGTGGGCATATAATTCTCATTTACACCATAATAAGAAAACATGTCAGAATATAACGCCTCTACTCTATCGCTATTTTCTTTAATTAAGTCAGAATATGCATGTAGACCGTTATTTCGAGTGTATACCATGTCCAAATACTGACTCAAATGTGCACCAACAAATATCAGCTTACCTTCGCCTACATTTTTAGCGCCAATTAGACCAATCGATATATCACTGCCTGAAACCTCATAATTTGCATATATTTCATCCAGATAGTAAATGGAGCGAACCTTGTTCAGATTACTATTGTTCTTAATTATGGTATCTGTGATATCATATGGGTTTTCTATGTTTGTCTTTATCTTTATAGTTTCTTTCAATTCTTCATCATTAACATGAACACCAAACAAATCAAATACTTTGTTGGCAAGAGGTTCTATCATTACAGTAACACCATTGTTTACTAACTTTGTTACCATGGTCTCGATATTATTTTTTCTTGTTAAAGTATTGATTTCTGGTTCAATTATATAGATAAGCTTATATTCTAATAATTCCTCTTCGGTATAATCCAGAATGTCACTACTTTTCCCTTGTACAAAGTTTGGAAATTGTGCGGAAAAGCCCTGCGTCCCAGTGCTTATCACCAGGGCATTCCGAGAATCTGTCAGATAATAGGCGGAGGGCTCATCACTTATATACAAGACATTCCCTTCTCTCTTATCCTCAGATACTCGAAATCCCATTTCGTTTTTCAGTCGTTCTCCCAGGTCTTGATATTCATCAGGAACTAACAAATAACGGATATTCCAAAAAGCAAT
>SHOH01000259.1 GCA_004294845.1 Anaerolineaceae bacterium | reverse complement strand
AGTGTAGCCGACTGCACTTTTAAATGTTGCAATAAAATGACTTGTATCATTATAACCGACCAGAAAGCTTACATGACTGATTGTCAAATCCGTATTGTTGGCCAGCAGTTCTTTGGCTTTGCTTAAACGGTAATTTTTGAGGTATTGGTATACTTTACAGCCAAGATAATGATTAAACAACCGATTAAGGTATTGGGGTGATATATATACCATATCTGCAAGGTCCTGGACCTTGATATCGGTATGATAATTAGTTTCGATTTCTTTTGTTACAGGCAATACATAATTCTGATACTGCGGTTGGTTAGAATAATCTCTATAATTTTGCAGGTGGTTAATATTCATTAGAAACTCATAACATTTAACGGATAACTGTACCGGATCAGTATGCCCTGCTTCATACTCCAATATAATGCTGTCAGTCCAGCTCTGAAATGAAAATGTATTGCTTTCCGCTACTAGGATAAAGCGTTCATTTCCTATTATTTTACTAATATCAGACTCTAGCTTACCTGTAAAAGTTACAAAGGAAGTAATCCACTCTTTCTGCTTAGCATGATAGGAGTGGGGAGTAAATGGCTTAATTAGAATACCTGTTTTTTCGGGCAGGATGAGTTGGTTTTCTCCTATAATAATTTCACCAGCTCCATTTTCTGTTTGAAGCCAGTGATAGAGTGGATAACCCTTTGGACGCCGTATCCTTTCCTGAATCCAACGGTTTCCTATGCTGTCTATTGTGAGGGGAAGATTGTGGGAGGAGAGATTAAAATAAATTGGCACAGTAGCCTCCTTTGTAATAGGTATTGTTTCGAAATCTTATATTTTTAGTTTATCATATTATACATTAGTTGAATAGAAATATTTATAATAAATATTACAAGAAGAACAAAATCAATCAGGATGTAAAAGAGCAATGTAACTTATGTTTAAAATTTGCAGGTGTAGGAAAGGATAGGGTCTTAATATGAAAAAATTTTTTGACAGAATTTTATATGGTGGAGATTACAATCCTAATCAATGGCCAAGAGAAATCTGGGACGAGGATATGCGCTTATTTCAAAAGGCTAGTATCAACAGTGCTACTATCAATGTATTTTCCTGGGCAAAGATACAACCATCGGAAAATGAATACTATTTTGACGAATTAGATGACATAGTGGATATGTTAAGCCGTGAAAATTATGACATAGTTATGGCTACTTCCACAGCTGCGATGCCCGCATGGATGTATAAAAAGTATCCGGAGGTTGCCCGTACTGATTATCATGGTAGAAGGCATAAATTCGGACAAAGACACAATGCTTGTCCCAACAGCCTAGTCTACCAGAAATATGCAGAAAGGCTTGCCGCAAAGTTGGCAGAGCGTTATGGTAACAATAATCATGTTACTTGCTGGCATATCAATAATGAATACGGCGGAGATTGTTACTGTGAGAATTGTGAAAAGGAATTCCGTGTGTGGCTTAAAGAGAAGTATAAGACCATAGAGGCATTGAATAAGGCATGGAACTTAGAGTTCTGGGGGCATACCATTTACTACTGGGATGAAATCGTTCTGCCCAATG
>SHOH01000120.1 GCA_004294845.1 Anaerolineaceae bacterium | reverse complement strand
AATAGTTATATAATCGTGCGAACTCCTCAGGTTGGGTTTATCAATAATGTTGAATCTGTCTGCAACCTTGAAATATGATAGTTCCGCGATAATAAGTAAGGCAAATATGATTATGTAATACATTCCTTTAATTTGAAAATAAATCCCTTATCACCTAAAACTCTCCAACGTCCTTTTCATTCCCTCAATGGCTGAAACCGGCATACTCTCAATCCCAAGGGCTCTTTTTATCTTATCATTACTTACAATGTAGTTCTCTGTAAGCTTACGCAGCCTTATTTTATCCAAAGGAAGATGCAGAACACCACCAATTGAAGCAGCCACATTCATAAGCCCTTTAGGGAGCCTCCAGATGCGAGATCTTTTGCCTACCGACTCACTAATCATCCCGATCAGTTCGTTAGTGGAAATAGGCTCATCATCCCCCACATGATAGGTCCCACTTTCAATATCATCTTTCACTATCAGTTGTTCCACCACGAAACTGATATTATCTATAGAGCAAAATGATCGTAAGTTCTCATAAGAACCCAGTGGCCATGGAATTCCCTTGCTTACAACATTGTAAAGTAAATTTAAATTACCTTTATTGCCGGGACCGTGAATCATACAAGGTCTTAGTATATATATATTTTTATCATGAACTCTGGGATCATTTTTCATGAAGTTAAGGATATACTGCTCTGCCTTTATTTTAGACTCACCATAAGGGCCAACAGGATGCGGAACCACATTTTCTGTAAGAATATCTCCCGGAACACTATCAGCTGCAGCTTTCACCGAACTGAAAAATACAAAAGTTTTAGCATCACTTTCCATGAAGTAGTCAAAAATCTTTTGTGTTAACCCAACATTTATATCAAAATAGCTATGAGTCAATCTCTTATTCTTAGTGTCATGCGCTTTACCTGCAAGATGTACAATGGCGTCCAAAGGAGGTAAATTGTTGAAATTATCCCAGCCAAATGTTTGTTCAACACCCTTTTTATCACTTCGTTTGATATCCAGTCCAAACAGCTTGTGATTCTCACTCCATCTTTTTGTGAAGTTAGTGCCAACAAAACCATTTATACCAGTTATGAGAATTCTTTTCATCGATGTTTAATTATTTATAAATCTCATTTCACCAACCCCTCCACCAGTTTAACATATTCATCTGTGACTTTTTCCTTGGAGTAGAAGTTCTCAATATTCATATAACCATTCTTGCCCATTCTTTCAAATTCTGATAATGAGCTGTTTCTCAATAAATCAGCCATTCTTACAGAATTGGTTTTTGAATTTCTTTCAGTAAACAGATATGCGCAATCCTTATCTTTCAGGAAGTTGATTATTGGAGTGTTATCACCTGATATAACTAACAAAGGCTTTGCACAAGCCATAATAGTATACACTTTAGAAGGGAAACCATGTTTCTCAGTGTCTGGCGACATAAATATAAACTGGATATCAGAATATGCAAGAAGCGCTGGCATCAGCTCTCTTGGCTGATAGGGCAGAATATGAAGCTTCTCTAAATTCCTTTTCCTTTTTTCATCAATCAGTCTATCCTTTTCAGCACCCTCACCAATTACAAAAAACTCTACATGATCATTTCTCAGTTCATCTGCCAGAGCAATCAAAGGTTCCCAGTCCTGCGCAATACCAATATTCCCGGCATACATAACCTTGATAGAATCTGTATTGGGAAACAACTCATTATTTAATTCCAGAGTTGATTTTTCAATTGGTTTATATATATCTGTATCTACAAAATTTGGAATAACATGCAGTTTAGATTTGTCTTTAAACCTTGGCGCGATAGTTTCGTAGAAGATTTTATCTATTGTAGTAACAGCATTTGATCTATTATAAACAAAACTTTCCATCCCTTTCAGGAACGAAATTACTGCACCCGATTTCAATCCACCTTCTTCAATTAAAAGGTCAGGATAAATCTCCTGAACATTATAGATAACCTTTGCCCCTTTCAGTTTAGCAATAATAACATTAATAAATCCGATAGTCAGTGGTGGCGATGGAGATAAAATCAGATCAACCTTTTTCTCACTAAGTGCAAGAACAAAAGAAATAATATGCCAATATATAAAACCGAGCAACCTCAGAAAAGTACTCTTAAACTTCTTTTGATAAACATGTTTTACCTTAATCCCATTAAAGTTGCTTTCATAATATAAGCCCAACGCTCTCCTCTTTAATGGCTGTTTGTTTAATTCACTATCAACAACATTATAATGAGGAGTGGTTGTCAGCACAGCAACATCATAACCGGACTCTTTAAATTTTAAAGCAATATCATTATAAAGGTATGCTGTTGAAACACCATCAGGACTAAAAACTAAACTATGTATCAATATTTTCTTACTCACACTAACTCTATTAAAGGATTTTTTCTTGTATGCTGTATTAATCTATTTCGATTATTATTCTATCATTTTATCAGAGATTCATATAAGTCGATATACTCTTTATACCTGTCTTCCTTTTTATAAAGCCTATTAACCCGGTTAACACAAGCATCAGAATAATATTGCTTACCATTATCCTTAATCACTCTAATTGCTTCAACTAATTTGCTGATATTACCTTGTTCAACAACTATGCCCGTAGATTCATCAATAGATTCGGGACTGCCTCCGGTATTGTATGTAATTACAGGAGTACCACATGCTAATGACTCCAGATTAGTCGTCGGAAAAGTATCTTCATAAGTTGTATTTATATAAACATCACTTGAAGCATACAGTTCGGCCAACTCCTCTACACTTTCAGTGCGCTCAATTCCCAATATTTCAACAGGTAGCTGATCTTTTTGTTTTCGAGTCAGACCCACTAAAATTATCTGATAATCAGCACCTAGTGTCTTGCTTAGCTCAATAAAATCCTCCAACCCTTTTCTCTGACTCCAGATACCAGCAACTCCAAGTAGAATAAACTTATTCTGCAAACCATATCTTTCTCTGAATTCATTATTCCCGGTAGGTTTGAATACTGAGGTGTTTATACCATTATTAATAACACTAGATGGATACTTCTGTAAAAATGAATCTTTTAAAATATCTGATAACCATTGCGATACAGGTACTAATGTCAGATTGGACAGAGAATTAAACAACTCGTTCTTCAGTATGTAGTTTTTTTCAGAGCGATCGATAAATAAACTAGCAGGATATTCATTTTTCTGTGGACAACTATAACACTTTGTTCTCCACTTTTCACATCCAACATAAGAAAAATGAGTGCAATGACCGGTTATAGACCAGCAATCGTGTAAAGTCCACACAACAGGAACATCCACCTTACTCAGGTAATTAAACAGTATCTCAATATTTATATAATACCCATGAATGTTATGAAGATGAATTATATCAGGTTTAATTTTATCTACTTGTTGAATAAATAATTTGGTCGACTTCACAGATCCCAGCCCATGTCTGTCAAACAGTCTGGTTTGCAACCCATGCATTTTGATACCCAGGTCGTTCCCAATTCTTATTAAGTTGGATTCACTATATCTTTCATTTCTACCGAATGCAATATAACTTTCCCAACCCGATGCAATAGCAGTGTGTGCAATCTCTTCGGCAATCCTTCCGGTAGATCCGGAATTAACAACTGAATTTATCTGGAGAAGTTTTTTCATTCAAAAATATTAAACAAAAGATGAAATAAATCTTTATTATTTATCAACCATGATGAGTTGTTCTTATTTTTGTAAATCGAATCATAAGCCATTTCTTGCAAATGAAACTGTTAAAGTATCTTATAAGCGCTATAAATATAGTCACAATAATATCCGGTTGTTCTGCTGATGTAGAAAAACCGGACAAAAATAATAAAGAATATTTTTACATAATAGTAATCGGTCAAAGTAATGCTGCAGGTAAGGCACCTGTAGAATCATCACCCGGATGGCTTAAGAGTAGTAATTATCAAGTAGATAATTACTATGTATGGAACAGTGAAAAAAATATCTTTCAACCATATCAGTCAGGAGTAAATGTAGGAACAGAGATTAATAGTGATAATCATCTGGGGTTTGATATATTTTTCGCCAAACTATTTACTGATAAATACAACAAGCAGCTTTACTGTATCAAACAAACATTAGACAGCACTCCTATTTCCGAAAAAGGCTCTCCCGCTCCGGGCAGATGGACTCCATCCATACATCTGATTCCAGATAACGAAAGAAGTATGATCAGTGAATTAAATATAAAGTTGGAAAATGCTCAAAGATTTGCTGATATGAATGATATTAAACTTACACCTGTAGCTGTCTTACTGCATCAGGGCGAAAGTGATGCTTCAGAAGCGGTCAGATTAAATGATTATGAAACAAACTTTACTTCCTTAATCAGTTATCTCAGAGAAAACATAAATGATACAATCCCAATAATCAATGGAGAGATTTTTTATGTCAATAATAACTTCAAAAAAGTAAATTCAATCTTTCATTCATATTCAGAAAAGGATCAGAACTTCATGACAGTAAATATGCAAAATCACCAATCAAGCATCGGGGATAACCTGCATTACGATATCGATGCGCTTGAATATTTAGGCAGAAAGATGTTTGAGTATTATGAAATTCTGAAAAAATAGATTCAAATTAACCTCATGTTCTTGATTTTCTCCCTCCGCTAAATATCCTGTATACCCCGGGGGTATATTTCTCTAAAAAGATAGACAGAGCTAAACAAAACGTGAAGGTAATGAATCCGGTCAGTATATATACGATAGTGGAATTCGGTATCAGGAATGAAAGCGACTCTTTAAATACCATTACAATAATATGCGCATGCAGCATATAGATTGTAAATGAATAGTGATAATACTTGTTAGGTACTTTATCCATAAGCTTGTAAATATGCCTGCAATTCCAGACAAAAAGTGAGAAAGAAATAATAAATAATCTTTCAAAAAGGTTCACATCATTTACATGCGTATTAGTTCCCCAGTCCATATAAATGTTTGCAGCAGCAAAAACTATGGATAATGCCAGTAACAGGTAAATATTAATTCTTTTTTCCAACAGATAGCTGTTTTGTGAAATAACGCCACCAATTACGAAGTATAATAGCGAGTCAAGTTTTAAGAACCAAAAGTTAAAGCCATTGTCAGTAAAATCCAATGCAAATAAAACTATCAAAACCGGAATATAGAGATACTTATTACTTACCACTATCTTTAAAACTGGTGCCAACAATGTCATTATAAACAGTATCCTTACAAACCACAGTACAGTGTTATCGCCTAGTAAAACAGATATTATGTTTTCCCAGACACTCTTTTCTACAATCAGCTCCTGATTCAGATGAGGATAAACCGACTGAATTAAAAACATTAAAACGAAAGTCGTAATTGACCATAAGAAATATGGTACAACCAATGTTCTTATCTTCTTCCTGATCAGATCTTTATAATTGTCCCAGGAATTTTCATATTTTAGGAACAGGAAAAAACCACTAATAGCAAAAAACAGAGGAACAGCTATACGTGAAATATTGTCACTAATCGTTTTTTGAAAAATCCAATGGAGATTCTCAACATTGCTATAAAATGTATAACTGTGGATAAATACAACAAGTAAACTTAACAGGAAGTATAACTGACTGAATTTTAAACTGTTGTTTTTTACAATTAACGAAGTGTCTCTTTCCATTTATGCGCAGTTATTTATTAATCATAAATGATATAAGTTCTGAAATAGGGCTCTATATATCTTGATTCCTGTACTTTATCTTTTTCAAAAAATGTGATATATGGATAATTGTAGAAATTAACATGACTATAGTATGATCCCTGATCTATAAAGGAATTAATATTTTTAACATACAGGAAAGTCATTAAAGTAACAATATAAGCGTATCCAATCACTTTATTAGTTTTTTTCAAGAACAGGTATTGCAGTACGTCTACCAACATTATTATCTCAAAATAACGCATATATACATTAATTCTTGACGAGATAAGCGCACTGCTCATAAATACAAGATATAGTAAAAAGCCAAGAATATATATTTTTAGAAACAGATCCCTGATCGAGTTTCTTTCATAAATATGATATGTCAGTACTATTGGAACAAATATTACAACTCTCAGCATCAGACTTAAAATATCAAATGAGCTGCTTTGAGTATATGAACCCACCTTACCGCCTATAAGGTCAAGTGTAGCGAAAAAGGAAAATAAGAGCTGACTTAAAACAACTCCAACTCCCAATGCAGCTATTGAAAGAATTGTAACCTGTTTAAGGTTATAGTTCTTCAATAAATTCACAACAGGGAGAACAAAAAGAATTATACTTGAAAAATGGATACTGAACAGTAGAAAGCACCAGAGGTAATATTTCAGATAATTTTTGTTTTGCAGATGAGGTATAGCATAGTAAATGAAAATACTGATACAGAGACCTTGCCTGATGCCACTAAATGGATAAATCAGATAAAAGGTACAGTAGAAAATGAATAGACTTAATATTGGTTTTACACTATACTTCTTTATAAACAACCAGATCAGAATAAACGAAACTGCTGAATATAGAGCTGATAAACTCTCAGGTGTTAAATTAAATAACTTCAGCCATATAAATGAAATAATCGAAAACCCTAATTCTGTAGTAATATGGCCAAAGTCTCCATTAGTGATTAATCTTTCAAATTCTTCCGAGGAGTTAGTGAATAAATATATATAATTAAAATAATCGCTACCTTGTCCATATCTCAAAGTAACGAATATCAATAACATAAAAAACAGATATATACCAATCTTTTTCGATGATTCAGAAAAAAACTCGTAGGTAGAGGCTAATAATAATACTATAAAGATAAAGTGATACATTATAAAATATAGAGACTACTATTATTGCTGTTTTATATTATGTTCTTCAATAAACTTCAAAGTCTCCTTAAACCATGGCATATTTTCGTCAAAATATATCTGTCTATTATTCTCATCCCTGTAGTGAGACCATATAACAACACCATCACACAGTTTATAAAGCGTTTCAAGCTGAAATCTCCAGAAGTCACTATCAACAAATTTATATCCCAGATTGTGTCTGCCGGGAACCGGGTTATATTGTGGCCATATAAATACATAAACAGGCACATTTTCAGTATTCATCTTCTTTAGCCTGTTAAGATGATATTTTACCATATTCAGCCACTCTTTTCTATCCTCACTGTGAGTATAAAAGCAAGGATAAACAACATTAGATGCTTTCAGAATTGGTTCAGAGAGCACTCCATAATGAAATACAGATACTAACGATTCCCTGTCATTTTCCCGGTATTCATTTAACAACTGAACAAAAGTGTCTTCAGCCCTTCTTTTCGTACTTGCCCTGTTTAATCTGCTGCCCCAATATTCAACATCAAGCACTGTTGGTATATTACTATCCAATTTTGATCTGTTTGATTCTCTTAGAACTTTCCTGCGATCAATATATCTCCATTCAAAATCTCCCCTTTTATATTTTGAATTTGTTGTAATTACACCATCCTCATAAATCATATTGATTTTGGAGAAACCATATTCAGTTAAATCAGGAGTATCTTTAAATAATAAAGCATTAAAAACCTTGAAATCTTTCTTCTGGGGATATAAATTAAACGGTAATAACAGAACTAAAAATACTATTACAAGAGTGTTATTTATTTTCATTATCTCTACAATATTTTATTTTCCACTAAATAAGTGCATTTATTAGTAATATCAATAAGATAATAAAATTGTCTTTTCGTTTAATTCTATAATCAATAGCTTTTCGTAACGCTTACAATTGGAACAGATTGATGATATTCATTTCCAAATCTATCAGTAGCTTTTATAGAAAAAGAGGCCTTATCATTTATTGGCTTTAACCTGTATAGATGATTAGTCTTCATATACCAGTTTGTACTTTCACTGATATTCAATGATTTATTATAGGAGTATACCTCGGGAGCATAATCATTATACCTTTCCATCTCTCCTCTGTTAACACCATCCTCAAATAGCTCTATTTTCCAGTCATCATCAGCGTTCCATACATTTGCAATAACATATCCATCTTTATCTGTAAATTTAAATGGTGTTATCAGATTTATTTGGTAATCCTTATCGCGTCTTACCGACTTATAATACCAATTCTTCATCTTGTTACCACTAATTTCATATACAGCATACCCATTCGGAGCGCCGCACTTATTCACTGTGCTGCCCCACCACATACCACTTGCTGCTCCGGTAATATGTTCATAGATATTTAATTCAGAGTTTATAATGTTTCTGTTAGCATGCCAGTGGCCTGACATAATATGAACCTCGCTATATCCTGAAATAGCCTCAAGGAACTGTGATTTACGCTCCATCGTCGTACTGTTTAATACAGGTATATGCACACTCACAATCAGCATTTTATTTTTTGGTACATGCTTTAAGTCAGATTTTAACCAATCTATCTG
>SHOH01000258.1 GCA_004294845.1 Anaerolineaceae bacterium | reverse complement strand
TGATGTGGAAGAGAAGGTATATACAAGGGATCTCTATAGGAGGGACTAGTGAATTCTACTATAAGAAGAAAGATACTTCCTTGGACTTTGGTAATACTCTGGATGGCTTTGATATTCTTTTTTTCACATCAACCGGGTACAGAGTCCAATGAACTAAGTAGCGGTATTACAAGAAGTATAGCAGAAGTGATTAAATGGATTACTCCTGGTACCAGCCCAAACCAAGGTACACTAAATTATATTATCAGAAAAGGTGCACATTTTAGTATCTATTTGGTTTTAGGATTGTTAGTAACTAATGGTCTATTATATACTAACAAACCAAAGCTAAAAGTTATTCTGCTGACCTTACTTATATGTGTACTCTATGCCATTAGTGATGAGATACATCAGTTGTTTATTTCGGGTAGAAGTGGACAAATTACAGATGTACTTATAGATAGTACCGGTGGATTAGTGGGTACCTTATTGATGAGTGCCATTAGAAGAAAATGATTTATTTAGCAAAATTTGTTGAAAGTTATTTTATATATTAGTATACTATAATAATGAAAATACAGACGGGGAGAGCTACTATGGATGAAACACAGTATAATGAACAAATGAGAGAAGATGAAATTGATTTACGAGAGTTATTTATGGTTATATGGAAGAAGAAGGTGCCTATTATATGTATTACTCTTATCGCAGCTATTCTGACAGGATTATATAGCATATTTCTTATAACTCCGGTATATCATTCAAGACTTAGGATCATCATCAATATGCCTGCTACATATCATACCAAGTATGGAGATTATGATCTTCCCATAACTACTAATGAGCAATATATTAATCTAATTACCAGTAATGCTATTATATCAGATACTATTGAGGATATGGGATATGTTGAAAAGACATCCATAGAATCTATACGTGAGAGAATAACTATAGAGTCAACTGAGACTAAGGCTGCTAATCTAGATCAGAACAGCTTTTTTGTAAGAGTCGCTGCTGATAATCCTGCGGAAGCTAAGAAGCTGGCGCAGACGTTGTTTGATAATTATGTGGTATTTCTTGACCTCTTAGTCGTTGAAGGTGCCCTGGACTTTTACATTAACAGATTTAATGTCTCATTACAGGCAAGTGAGGTGTCATTAACCTCTACCAAGGAGATATTGGCTAAGAATGAAGAGCTTCTTGCATCTACACCACAGACTATAAACCAGAAAGAAGCCATGCAGGAGATTAAGGATAGCTCATCTACCAGTGATTTTATAATTCTTGAGAATATTATTAATCCCAATTATACCAAGATAGAGAATGATATCATTGAGAATAAGCAGTCCATTAACAGTATCGAGAATTCCATGAGGGTTAATAATCTGTATTTGGCTGAATTGGACGAACTAATGGATAAGGTTAAGGGATACAAGGAAAATGGTGATTATAGCTCTCTAAATTCCGAATTTGTGAGTGTAACAAAAACTAATCTCTATCTTCCTTCTGAACCAGTTGAGCCTAGTCGCAAGACAAGCCCAAGCAATGCCAGGAATGTTATCATAGGTGCTTTACTGGGAGGAATGGTCGCAGTATT
>SHOH01000257.1 GCA_004294845.1 Anaerolineaceae bacterium | reverse complement strand
CCATTCTACACAGTGACCAGTTTAATGTGGACTTTTTTATATCCTCTGCTAAATCCCATAGATTAGGTATAATCCTAATCTCAACTTTTCTATCAAATAGCTCTTTAAAAATATCCGATATAATAATCTTGTTGATTGACTTCTGTTTCTTATCGCTAACATAATAGCCGGCTGTTTCATCCTGCAAGACAAAATCGCTCGGATCAAATTCATATAGATATAAGGTTGTATTTTTCATTGTCTCAAACCATTTACTTTCTATCACAACAACATGCTGAACATCTGGACTTGAGAAAAACCTGGATTTATCATCGTCTGAGCTTCTGTCAGTATAATAATATGTAACTCGTGGGCAATCTCTAGGTGTCAGAAAGTTAGATAGACATTGCTCATTAATAGCCCATACCAAACCCTTGGAATTATCTATATCAGTTCTTAAGGGTTTTCGGGGCTCAAAGATTTCAATATTACTTTCTTCACTCACATGAAATAATCTCATTATCTCCTCCTAATGGAACTAAAAAACCCATATAATTAATTACATATTATAATTTATTCTATTTTTAAAAATACAATTTTCTTCTCAATATATCTATTAATAATCTTGTAAAATAATTCAGTGGTATTCTCATGGTCGTGCATTAAAATAATATCTGTGGTATCTAAACAGTTAAGTGCTCTTCCACCATAGGGTACATCCTCATCAATTCTTCCAAGTATTACTTCCTCCTTATCCATTCCATATGGTGCATTATCTACTCCTAGAAAATATTCCATCTGATCATAAGTACATCTAACATCATAATAATCAAACATTTCTTTATCTGATAAATATTTTGAATTTATACCTTGAAACTGTGGTTGAGTATAGCCTAATTCTTTCAAAAATGATTGAAATGCTATCCTTCTATCATTTCTTGGATATAAGAACCATTCACTTTGTGGCTTACTCCATTTACTCTCATAATCATCCCCGCTATTATCTCCTCCCAAATCAAAATGAGGAAATCGAAATACCTTCAGTGGTCTTTTTACACCAGCTATACTATATATCTCATCAATAATTTCATCTGTCAGCTTTATAGATTCCTTGCCTTCATCAATTGTCAGATCAGAGAAGTGTTTATGAATATATGAATGATTACCTATTAAAAATCCTTTCCTTATGGCATCTACCACATCATCTTTATGTTTTTCTATGTATTCGCCAACACAAAAAAGTATTGCAGGTATATTTCTTTCATACAGAAAATTCACCTTATCCCTAAAATCCTTACTTGGTCCATCATCAATGGTTAAATATACTTGTTTTACCATGTTTTTTAGCTCCTATCTTATTTTTATATGTAGTAATTTATATTAAGCATGTCTAAATCTCATAAACTTATTTTTCCCTTTAGGATTCTCCAGATTAATTTCTTTACATCCTAATGCCTGTTCAATTCCTCAATAAAAATTTCGCCCATTCAAGTCCAAGTTTATCGGTATTTTCTTGCCAGTATAGGATACGTTGATAATAATAGTTTATCTTTTCGTTTACCGGCTCCTGGTAGTTCTCCTTATCATATTTATAAACCATTGCTGTCAATTCATATATAGG
>SHOH01000256.1 GCA_004294845.1 Anaerolineaceae bacterium | reverse complement strand
GCGGCTGAATCACCGGAACCAGTGCCATATAGGAGTATGCCGAAATAGCCACAGCCCCTAGCAAGTGTGGCGCTAGCTTTGATGTTAGGAATATCGCGGTCGGTCCATCAGCACCACCAATAATACCAATTGCACCAGCTTCATTTGGTGCAAAACCCCATTCGATAGCTATAATATATGCACCGAAAATACCAAACTGACATGCAGCACCAATAAGTATTAGTTTAGGATTTGCTATTAATGACGAGAAATCTGTCATAGCTCCAATACCAAGGAAAATGAGAGGTGGATACCACCCCTGAACAACACCCTGGTAAAGGATGTTAAATACAGATCCTTCTTCATAAATACCAATTTGCAATCCAGCGGCTTCATTAAATGGGATATTACCAATAAGTATACCAAATCCAATAGGAATAAGCAAAAGAGGTTCGTACTCTTTTGTTATTGCAAGGTATATAAATACCAATCCAATTAAGATCATAATTATATGCCCTGACTCCACATTGTAAAATCCGGTATAGCCCCAAAAGGTTCGTAAATTATCTGCTAAAGATAGTAATGTATTCATATTCTTCTCCCTGGTTTATTCGATTACTACAAGGTTAGCTCCTTCGAGAACTGAGTCTCCTTTTTGGACTAAAATTTCAGCTATTTTGCCATTACCATCAGCGAGAATATTATTTTCCATCTTCATTGCTTCAAGAATCATCAGGGTTTGTCCTTTTTTCACTGTGTCACCCACATTACATTTTATATCCAGAATAACCCCCGGTAGAGGAGATTGAATCGTATTCTTGCCAGATGTACTAGATGGTCTTGTAACCAAAGTAGAAGGTGCTGTTTGTACAGGTTCAGCAGTGTGGCGTTGAACCACAGCCTTAGGCTTCTTGGTCTTAGGTTGTAGTTCCACAGTGAAAGGTGTACCATTTACCTCAAGTTCCACAATCTCTTCGTCCGATTTGTTGACCACCACTCTGTATGGTGAACCGTTTATTTTATATTTGAACTCTTTCATACTATTTCTATTTGTGTAATTCTTTAATATTTTTTCTATTTAGGTAATTTTCTTAGTGATTTCCATTTAGCACTCCAAGGAGAGTAGTCTCTCTTTACCTGTCTGATTGTTAAAATCGTTGATTCTATATCATGCTGATCCTCTTTAATTTCATATAGTGCGGCAGAAATTGCAGCCAATACTTCACCGGAAAGGTGAGTCTGACTACGAACAGCAGAGAGTGTTCCACTCTTGGCAATTTTTCTCTTAGAAATCCTAGTTGCGATATTTCCGGATAATTTAAAGAAAAAGTATAGACCAATTAATGCAGAGAACACTACCAACATTGCTGTAATTGTAAGCATTCCACCCCAAGGGTCATTTACACGCATATCCATTACTTTGGGGTTTTCTTCCAATATGGCATTATTGCTGCTTGGAGTTACCCTATCCAGTATAACGGCGTTAATTTCACCCTCCTCATTATATTTAATTCCATCCTTTGGAAACCCGTAAGTACGATCAGCAGGTACATCTGCTGGAATAATTATCTCATCAAGTAACGTTCTCCCGTCATTATCATATAAAGCTATATAATTCTCT
>SHOH01000119.1:4643-8609 GCA_004294845.1 Anaerolineaceae bacterium | reverse complement strand
TTGAGGAGGTTTTAATATGACTAAGAAAAATTATGTGTTTTGGTTTGCCACAGGCTCACAGGATTTATACGGAGATGAATGTCTTGCTAACGTTGCCGAGCATTCAAAAATTATTGTAGAGAAGATGAATGAGACGGGCTTGCTTCCATTTAAGCTGGAATGGAAACCCACCTTACTTGACAGTGTGTCAATCCGCAGACTCTTTAACGAGGCCAATGCAGATGATACTTGTGCAGGTGTTATTACTTGGATGCATACATTTTCCCCTGCAAAATCATGGATTTTAGGACTTCAGGAATACAGAAAGCCACTGCTTCATCTACATACACAATTTAACCAGGAGATACCCTATGATACAATAGACATGGATTTCATGAATGAAAATCAGTCAGCTCATGGCGACAGAGAGTATGGACATATTGTGTCTCGCATGGGCATGGAGCGTAAGGTTATTGTAGGCCATTGGAGTCATGAAAAGGTCGTTAAGCGTATAGCTAGCTGGATGAGAACTGCAATCGGAATTACAGAAAGTAGCCATATCCGTGTGCTTCGTATAGCCGATAACATGAGAAATGTTGCAGTTACCGAAGGCGACAAGGTGGAAGCTCAGATCAAATTTGGTTGGGAGATTGATGCTTACCCTGTAAATGAGATTTACGACTATGTAAATGATGTATCAGCAGCTGATATTGATGCTCTTGTAGAAGAATACTACAGTAGGTATGATATTCTGCTTGAAGGAAGAGATGAGAAGGAATTTCGCAGTCATGTAGCTGTTCAAGCCGGTATAGAATTAGGATTTGAGAGGTTCTTAAAAGAGAAGAATTATCATGCTATAGTCACTCATTTCGGTGATTTAGGAGGTCTGCAGCAGCTTCCAGGACTGGCAATACAGCGCCTGATGGAGAAAGGCTATGGCTTTGGTGGTGAAGGCGACTGGAAGACAGCTGCCATGGTTAGACTTATGAAGGTTATGACAGCTGATATTAAGGGTGCTAAGGGTTCATCATTTATGGAGGATTACACCTATAATCTTGTGCCCGGCAAAGAAGGTATTCT
The DNA here is from genome assembly GCA_004294845.1 of Anaerolineaceae bacterium. Lineage (GTDB taxonomy): Bacteria > Bacillota > Clostridia > Lachnospirales > Lachnospiraceae > Mobilitalea. Next base: position 7,550 of record SHOH01000119.1, on the reverse strand, counting down.
TCAGGCTCATATGCTGGAGGTATGTCCTACAGTAGCTGATGGCCCTATCGGAATAAAGGTTAATCCGCTATCTATGGGTGAAAGAGAGGACCCTGCAAGGTTGGTATTTACATCTAAGACAGGCCCTGCTATAGCAACCTCGCTTATTGATTTAGGAAATCGCTTCCGCTTGATTATAAATGATGTTGATTGTAAGAAGACTGATAAGCCAATGCCAAAGCTTCCGGTAGCTACAGCCTTCTGGACACCTATGCCTAACCTTGAGGTTGGAGCAGAGGCATGGATTCTGGCAGGCGGTGCCCATCATACTGCATTTTCATATGATCTTACAGCAGAGCAGATGGGAGATTGGGCAGCTGCTATGGGTATTGAGGTGGTTTATATTGATAAGGACACCAGTATTAGAAGCTTTAAGAACGAACTGTTATGGAATTCTGTTGCCTATAAATAATATTTAAACTAACAAAAGTGCATATGCATATCAGATATTATGTATATCATAATAAAAGGATTGGAGGGGTACCGTGGAAAGCAGTGTTATGAATAAAAGACTAAAAGCCATTACCGGAGGCAGGACTACTCTTGGAATAGAGCTTGGATCGACAAGAATTAAGGCAGTACTGATGGATGAGGAATATACAGCAATAGCCACAGGTAAGCACGACTGGGAAAACCGATACATTGACAATGTATGGACATATACCCTAGAAGATATATGGGAAGGTGTTCAGGGAAGCTACTGGGAACTGAAGGAAAATGTAGAAAAGGAGTATGGTGTAACTATTACCACCATTGGTGCGATTGGCTTTAGTGCTATGATGCATGGATACATGGCCTTTAATAAGGAAGGAGAATTATTAGTTCCTTTTCGTACCTGGAGAAATACGATTACAGGACCTGCTTCTGATAAACTTACCGAACTATTTCAATATAATATACCCCAAAGATGGAGTATTGCTCATTTATACCAGGCTATTTTGAATAATGAGGAGCATGTTTCTGAGATAGATTATCTGATTACCCTTGAAGGCTATGTTCATTGGAAGCTTACAGGTGAAAAGGTACTTGGAATCGGTGATTGTGCAGGAATGTTTCCTGTGGATACACAGACCAAGGATTTTAATGAACGGATGATTAATCAGTTTGATGAATTAGTGGCACCGGGTGGCTTTCCATGGAAGCTTCGTGATATATTACCAAAGGCACTTGTGGCGGGAGAACATGCAGGAAAGCTTACCGAGAATGGTGCAAAGCTTCTTGATCCCAGCGGTAACTTAAAACCCGGAATCCCATTTTGCCCGCCTGAGGGCGACGCAGGAACAGGTATGGTTGCTACAAATAGTGTGGCACAAAGAACCGCTAATGTGTCTGCCGGAACCAGTGTATTTGCCATGGTTGTACTGGAACATGAGCTAAACGCGGTCCATAAGGAGATTGATCTTGTTGTGACACCGGCAGGAGATTTGGTTGCCATGGCTCATAGTAATAACTGTACATCTGATCTGGATGCTTGGGTATCAATATTTGCCGAGTTTGCTAAGTCTATGGATATAGAGGTAAATAAACCAAAGATTTATGATGTTCTATATTATAAAGCTCTGGAAGGAGATGCAGATTGTGGAGGCCTGCTTTCATATGGATATTTTTCCGGAGAGCATATTACACATTTTGAAGAGGGAAGGCCTCTGTTTGTAAGAAAACCAGATTCTAAATTTAATTTGGCAAACTTTATGAGAGTTCATCTATATACTGCCCTTGGAGCTTTAAAGACCGGACTGGATATATTGTTTAAGGAAGAGAATGTGAAGGTTGACAGTGTACTGGGACACGGAGGCTTGTTTAAGACAGAAGGAGTAGGCCAGAGAATCCTTGCCGCAGCTATGAACACACCAGTTTCCGTTATGGAGACAGCCGGTGAAGGTGGAGCATGGGGTATAGCCCTTTTGGCTGACTATATGCTTCATAAGAGTGAGGGTGAAACCTTGGACTCTTATCTTTCAGGCAAAGTATTTGTGAACATGACGGGAACACGTGTGGAACCTGATAAGAATGATGTAGAAGGATTTGAGAAGTTTATGAAGCTTTATACCGCCGGACTTGCCATAGAAAGAGCTGCTGTTGATGTATTACGTTAGAATCCGCCTATATGCGATTAGTTATTCTTTGTTCTAATCACTTGTAGTATAAATGTATAGAGAGGTGAGTTGTTGTGTTAGAGAAACTCAAGAAAGAAGTATATGAAGCCAATATGGAGCTTCCAAGGCGTGGTTTGATAACCTATACCTGGGGAAATGTCAGCGGAATTGACAGAGAAAAGGGACTATTTGTTATTAAACCAAGCGGCATCAGTTATGATGAGCTTAAGCCAGAGGATATGGTGGTTATGGACCTGTTAGGCAATAAGGTGGAGGGAAGCTATAATCCTTCCTCTGATACAGCCACCCATTTGGAACTATACCTTGCATTTTCAGAGATTGGCGGTGTTGTACATACCCACTCACCTGTAGCAACGGCTTGGGCGCAGGCAGGAAGATCTGTTCCCTGCTACGGGACGACGCATGCGGATTATTTCTATGGAGAAATACCCTGTACCAGAAGTCTTACAGAGGAAGAGGTTGAAAATGGGTATGAGAAGAACACAGGCCTAGTAATTATAGAGACATTTAAAGATATTAATCCCCTATTTGTTCCGGGAGTCTTGTGTAAGAATCACGGACCATTTACCTGGGGCAAGGATGCAGCCCAGGCAGTCCATAACGCTGTAGTTCTGGAAGAGGTTGCCAAGATGAATCTTATGACGGAGCAACTGCGTGATAATATGGTTCCCGCACCTAAGTATATACAGGATAAGCATTTTCTAAGGAAGCATGGACCGAATGCTTATTATGGACAGGGTGGACCTAACAA
>SHOH01000119.1:0-4543 GCA_004294845.1 Anaerolineaceae bacterium | reverse complement strand
TCTGCGAACTTATGATATTGTAACTAAATTATGAAAGAGGTGTACACAGTGAAAAATATCTGGCATGATATTAGCCCGGAAAGAATTAAGCCTGAGGATTTTGTGGCTGTTGTTGAAATCTCAAAGGGAAGTAAGAAGAAGTATGAACTTGATAAAGAGACAGGAATGATAATACTTGACCGTATCCTGTATACTTCTACACATTATCCTGAAAATTATGGTTTTATACCAAGAACTTATGGAGATGATAGAGATCCGCTGGATGTGCTTATTATATGCTCCGAACCCCTTGAACCGCTATCGCTTGTAAGATGCTACCCTATTGGGGTTATGAACATGATAGACAATGGCATGAGAGACGAGAAGATCATTGCCATACCATTTAGTGATCCGAATTTCAATATTTATAAGAATATTAATCAATTGCCACAGCATTTATTTAATGAAATGCGACATTTCTTCAGTGTATATAAGGAGCTGGAGAATAAAGAAACAGCTGTAGATGAATTTGGCGGTCCTAAGGAAGCGTTGGACATTGTCCACTACTGTATTGAAAATTATAATAAAGTGATTAAAGAATGGGTTAATTAAGATAATTAACTCATTCTTTTTTTATGGTGCCTTGTAACATTTTCGTAATAGTGCATCGTAATGGTGCCGAGCACCATTACGAGTGGCACCATTATGAAATCATGACAAAAATATTTTAAAAAAGGTGTTGACAAATGGAAAAACATCATATACTATATTAGTTAGTTACTCAAGTAATTAACCAATATAGTTAAGGAGGGATTGGCTTGAATATAAGTTTTAATGAAGAACGCCCTATATTTATTCAAATTGCGGAAGGAATCGAAGATGCCATTCTGTCTGGAGCCTTTAAGGAGGAAAGCCAGATTCCTTCAATTACAGAGTTTTCTGTTAACTACCGAATTAATCCTGCTACGGCGTTAAAGGGAATTAACATATTGGTAGAGGAAGGAATTATATATAAGAAACGGGGGGTCGGAATGTTTGTATCGATAGGAGCTGTAGAACAGCTTAAGGGGAAAAGAAAGGAACAGTTTTATGATAATTTCATCAGGAATTTAGTAGAAGAAGCGAATCGTCTGGGTATTTCAAAGGATGAGATTATAACATTGTTGGAAAGAGGGTATGTAAAATGAGTATCGAGATCAAAAACATCAGTAAAAATTTTGGCAGCACCTGTGCACTTGATAGTGTAAGTCTTACCTTTGAAGAGAACAAGATCTACGGACTGCTTGGAAGGAACGGAGCAGGAAAGACAACTCTACTTAATATCATAACTAATCGAATCTTTGCAGATAGCGGAGAAGTTCTGGTAGATGGTATACCTTCAAAGGAAAATGACCAAGCATTAAAGAAGATCTATATGATGGGTGAAAAGAATTTTTATCCAAATAACATGAAGATAAAAGAGATTTTCCGTTGGACTAAGGAGTTTTATCCCAGCTTTGATACCGAGTATGCTAATAAGCTGACAGAGGTATTTGAATTAAGCCTAAATAAAAATGTTAAGTCATTATCCACAGGATATAACTCTATCTTTAAGGTAATTATTGCTCTATCCGTTAATACACCTTATGTCTTATGTGATGAGCCTGTATTGGGATTGGATGCGAATCATAGGGATTTGTTCTACCGCTTGCTTATAGAAAGATATAGTGATTCACCGTCTACCTTTATAATATCTACTCATCTAATTGAGGAGGTAGCCAATGTAATAGAAGATGTCATAATAATAAAAAAAGGTAAGATTATCAAAAATGAATCAAGAGAAGAGCTCATGTCAATAGGCTATACAGTATCCGGTATGTCAAGTCTGGTTGATGAGTTTATTAATGGTAAAGAAGTAATAGGCATAGATTCCATTGGTGGACTAAAATCCGCGTATGTCATTGGACAGATAATAAAAGAATCTGTACCCCAAGGGCTGGAAATTACGAAAATGGATCTGCAGAAGCTGTTCATAAAGCTCACTAATGCGTGAAGGAGGTTTTATAATGATGAATATTAAAGCTGCAACCAAATATCAATTAAATGAATATATAAAGTCTGTTCGCATCTTTTATCTGGTAGTAATACTTGTTACACTATTCTTTGGTGGTATTGTTAATTTTGGAGATTCTTCTAATGTCAACATGATGGGTGGAACAGAAATGTCTACAGCTATATTTTTATTCGTGTTGGGATTAAATTCATTTAAGGAAACATTTCTAATGATGCTCCAAAATAGCACTACAAGAAAGACCATGTTTGTCAGTCGTTTAATAGCCGTATTGGCTACAGGTGTATCAATGGCTATAATAGATAGATTTATTATTAGTTTTGCCAAATTGTTTACCTATGTTAATGAGAATTATCAGGTATCCGGAATGTATGAAATGGTATTTCAAAATAGAGCGGAGTCCTTGCATACAGTTATAATGAATCTTGAAGCTATTCTTATTACGATCGGTGTATATATAGCAGCAATTATTGCCGGATATTTTATAACTACAGCATACTATAGAATGAACAAGATATTGAAAGTGGCTGTATCTGTTGGTGTGCCGGTAACTTTATTCTTTCTATTACCTATTATTGATATGTCTGTTTACGATGGTAAGATATCAAGGGCAATCGGAAAACTTTTTGCATTCGTGTTTGGAGGCGAAAGTGGAAACCCCTATAATCTTCTTATATCTTGCTTATTATTCTCGGTAGTTGGAATCGGGCTAAGTTGGTTGTTAATTAGAAAAGCGGTAGAAAAGAATTAACAATATAGTATGATTTCTAGTATATAATATGGAGGCCAACTTATATAAAAAGTTATGACCTCCATATTAATTATTGCCTGCTACTTGAAAAAAATGAGTAAAACATTTACAATGATAAAGGTTATATTTTTTCTATATATATTGTATGTATAAGGGGGAACACATGGGGGAAATCATTATTGAGGAATCAAATCACAGAGCATTTGCCATGACTTTAGCTAATTTCTTTATGCTTGTAGCCTCCATAGCTATATTAATTTATGGTTTTATGAAGGAGAATAAGCTGTATATTATTATGGGAATATTGGCATCCCTTATTTTTTTTGTGGGATTTGTTATGGCAATCTCTCAAGCAATAAAAGAGAAGAAACTATTGATTATTACTATGGATGGAATAAATGATTGCTCCTCCATAGGAGGGGGCTTTGGCTACATATCCTTTGGAGATATCAAGGAATTTGAGATTATCCGGCACCACAACTACGAAACCATAGGAATTATCCTAAATAATAGAAAAGAATTTATATCAAAGCTTACTCATCCAAAATGGAAGCTTGCTAAAAGGAATCTATATTTAAAACAGCCTGCTATTCAAATCCATACAGAACTGGCTAAGGATATGGAACCAGAGGACATACTTACTCTACTGCAAAAGAGGTTAAGAGATTACAAAAGACTGTACGAATAGAAAAAATCCAGCAATTTGCCTACAAAAGCTTAATATAATCGGCAAAAAAACAGGTTGTTTTATTCCTTAACCTATGTTAATATATTTACTTGTGATATGTTATACTAAATTCCTTGCTCTTTAAATGCTTAAAAGTTACTCAATATAACTAAAAGTTACGTGGTAACTTTGGCATTAGAAAAGGGCCAGAGACCAAAAGGAGGTGCAAGGCAACTATGAATCAATATGAATTAGCCTTAGTTGTTAATGCAAAAATCGAGGATGAAGAAAGAGCTGCAACCCTAGAGGCTGCAAAAGAGCTTATTACCAGATTCGGTGGCACAGTTACCAATGTGGATGACTGGGGCAAAAAAAGATTAGCCTATGAAATTCAAAAAATGAATGAAGGCTTCTACTATTTCATCCAATTCGAAGCTGATTCCAATGTTCCTGATGAAATCGAACAAAGAATTCGCATCATGGAAAAAGTAATCAGATATTTATGCATCAGAAAAGATGCCTAAGAGTACTACCCTAAGGCGAATTATAAAAAGGGAGGTAGTAACGAATGAATAAAGTGATATTAATTGGCCGTTTGACCAGAGATCCCAATATGAGATACTCACAGGGAGAGAGTTCGACTGCAGTTGCCAGATATACATTAGCCGTAGACCGCAGGTTTAAAAGAGCTAGTGACAATCAGGATGCTGACTTTATAGGCTGTGTTAGCTTCGGTAAGACAGCAGAGTTTGTTGAGAAGTATTTTAGACAGGGCATGAAGATGGTTGCTGTCGGTCGTATTCAAACAGGTAGTTATACTAATAATGAAGGGCAAAAAGTATACACCACAGATGTGGTTGTAGAAGAAGTTGAGTTTGCTGAAAGCAAATCAAATAACCCTAACTCGGGCAATAATGATTACCAGAGAGATTTTTCACCGGAACCCAGCTCAGCGATGGGAGACGGATTTATGAATATTCCTGATGGTATAGACGAAGAACTACCATTTAATTAATCGAATAGAACAACAAGACATCGGATAAGGAGGTAAAACCTCCGTTGTTAGCAGTAAAATAATAAAATTTGTAAAGGAGGT
>SHOH01000255.1 GCA_004294845.1 Anaerolineaceae bacterium | reverse complement strand
AAGATAATCTATATTTAGTGGAGGAAATGGAAAATGAGCAAGTATGAAGAAGGATTAAAATTAATTGAAGAGAAGTTCGGCAACGGTAAAGACAATATTATTTCTCTTGCAACAATTGCTCGGGAGCTGGGCACTGATGGAAAGCCTCGCCCGATTGTTCGTGATGTGGATGCCTACTATGAAGACGGGGTGTTCTATGTTACAACTCATGGGAAATCAAACAAAATGCAGCAAATAGCGGAAAATTCGGAGGTTTCGATTTCGGTTTGTTTCGAGTGGTTTACAGCTAATGGAACAGGTGAAAATCTCGGTTGGGTGCTTGATCCGAAAAACGCTGAAATTAGAACTAAACTTCGTAGGGCTTTTGCCAAATGGTATGACTTTGCAAATAATGAAAAGGACGAAAGTTGTTGTATTTTAGCAATCCGTCTCACAAGGGGAACGTTAAATATAAACCACTGGGAAAAATTATATCACTTGGATTTTGTGAATAAGACAGATATGGAGAATGGGGGCATTTTCTAAACAGTGAAAGCTTATTAAACTACTAAATCACATTATGCGCTCAGCGGCATACACGAAATGGGGGATAAGATGAAATCAAATATAAAAAGAAATCGTTATATGTTTGGATTAGGAACAGTGGGTAGAGACATGATGTACACTATGGTTAGCATGTATCTTATACACTTCTTTACAGAAATAATGAATCTGCCTGATTCAACTATGTGGTGGATGACCGGAGCAATGACAATACTACGAATATTCGATGCTGTAAATGATCCCATAATGGGATTTTTGGTTGATAATACTCATGGTAGATTTGGTAAGTTCAAGCCGTGGATTGTTATTGGTGGTATATTAGGAGGCATACTTACTGTATTACTCTTCTTTGATTTTGGACTTACCGGTATAAAGTATGTAATAATGTTTGCAATCCTCTATCTGCTATGGGATTTAACCTATGGAGCGAATGATATAGCCTATTGGTCAATGCTTCCTTCCTTGACTTTGAATCAGAAGGAAAGAGAGAAAACAGGAGCATTTGCCAGAATATGTGCTAATGTCGGAATGTTTACTACAGTAGTTGCCATTATTCCTGTCACGAATGCATTGGGAGGAGATACAAGAGCTTGGTTAATTGTCATAATCGCAATTGTTCTTATAACATGGGCTTTCCTAGGATTTACCGTATTTGGCGTAAAGGAAGATAAGAATATTCAGGTAAAGCAGGAGTCAACCTCTTTAAAAGAAATGTTTTCTATTCTATTTAAGAATGACCAGCTTCTGTATACAGCAATATCTATGGGTTTATTTATGATTGGCTATGTTACAACAACTACCTTTGGTACATATTATTTTAAATATGCTTTTAGGAATGAAGATATGTATTCAGTATTTGCAGCGATTCTGGGAGTATCTCAGCTGGCAGCGCTGGCTGTATTTCCTTTGTTCTCAAAAAAGTTCAGCCGCAAAAGTCTATATGCATTTTCGACAGTGTTAGTAATGGTTGGTTATCTGGTATTCTTTTTAGCACCGATGAAAATGATTTACATAGGAGCTGCCGGTATTCTTCTGTTTATTGGTGAGGCATTTATACAATTACTTATGCTGATGTT